>JAVBQK010000126.1:0-7707 GCA_031549105.1 Eubacteriales bacterium | reverse complement strand
AGTGCGCGCGACAGCATCACGTGCGTCATAATAGCACTCCGCCGCCCGCGCCTCGCAGAGCGCTTCCAGCAGTGATCGCTTGGACTCAAAATGAGGGTAGAAACCACCCTTGGAAAATTACAGCGTATCAAGGATATCCTGTACTGAGGTCTGCTCAAAGACCTTGACGTAAAATAGCGATTCCGCCGCCTGCACAATCTGGTCGCGCCGCGTGTCACCCTTTTTCAAGCCGAAGCCTCCTTTCCGGATTCCGCCATGTGTATTGTGTTAACCTTCTAGCCGTCCCAGTGCGCGCAGTGTCCAGTCAAACAGCGCAGTGACCGTCTGCGGGTCCGTGACGGCCTCGCCGCCCGCGATCAGCGTATCCAGCGAGTCAATCAGCAGCGACATCGTTGCCGCATCCTCGCCATCGGGCGGGTTTTGGCGCATCACCATGAGCAGCATGCCGCGTGCAGCACTCATCGCCGCGAACGGGCGCTCGCCGCTCAGCGCGGTCAGTGCATCGTAGATGCCGCCCTCCCGCAGGGACCAACCGGCGCGGTCCATTTTGGCGCGCAAGGGTTCCATTTGGCTTAGCGAGACCGGCGCGCCATCCTGCGGCGGCGGACCGTGACGGCGCGGACCGGGGCCGTGCGGCCGGATGCCCATGCCGGATACCAGCATCGCAATCGCAGCCGTTAGCACCAGCAGCATCGTCATCCAATCAAACGGCAGGTCCGGGGCCAACATGCGCAGCAGCGCAACCGATAGGCATATCCCCGCTGCCGCAAGGGCCGCGGACTGGCGTTCTTTCATAAGCGTCATCCTCCCGAATTCTGGGGTTGAATAACTATAGTATACCATAAAAGAAGAAATCTTTGCAATGAAAAGGCGCCTATGCTAAGATACGCTTATAGTACCGCGCGGCGCGTTCCGTGCGGAAAGAAGGTGCTCTTTGGCCTATACGCTTCCCCATGTCGGTGGCGAACCCATTTCCCACCGTGTGTGCCTGGATTTGCTCGAAGCGCTCAAGCACGGCGAGTTTTCCACGTGCGACCAACTGCCCTCCGAAAACGATCTGGCGGCGCGGTACGAGGTCAGCCGCAGCGTCATCCGCGACGCACTTTCCACGCTGGAACGTGAAGGGTTTCTGCAGCGCATGCGCGGCATTGGCACGCTGATCCACCGCGACATCGTCAACCTCAACACACGGCTCGACCTGAAGATGGAGTATAACGAGCTAATCCGCAGCATGGGCTACATCCCGGCGGTGGACAGCGTGTCTCTTTCCGTCGGCCGCGCGGATGAAAAGCTGGCCGGGCAGCTCCAGCTGGACGTAGGCGAGGAGGTCATCATCTGCGAGAAGCGGCTGCTCGCCGGTAATCGCCCTGTCATCTACTCGGTGGACCATCTGCCGTTCGCGATGTTCAGCGGCATCCGCTATATGGCGCTGGACTGGGGCCGGCCGGTATTCGACCTGCTGGAGGAATGCCTGCGCTTTGATGTGGATACCGATATCGCAAGCATCTCCGCGACGATGGGCCCGCCTGCCGTCCGCCGGAAGCTTGCGGTACGGGAGGATGAGGCCCTGCTGTTCATCGACGAGGTGGGCTACTACCGGCTGACACACCCGGTGCTCCAGTCCTATGGTTATTACACTGACTTTTTTAATTTTACCATGCTCAGAAAGCGGTTTTGACAGCTCTGCCGCGCGCGTATTTGGCGAGGATATGCCGGTCATCCGACAGGTACACCGCACGCGCCAGCCGGTCCTCCACCGTGAGGGCCAGCGGCACCGCGAGCGGCAGATCCTCCACGACCACGGCGTCAAACTCATAGCCCGGCGCAAACGAGCCGACCTTGCCGAAGAAGGCACCACCGCCCAGCGTCGCCAGATAGAATGCTTCCGGCAGCGTCAGCGGTGCTTCGGCCTGATCGACGAGCCGCCAGCGCAGCTTGGATACCTGAATGGCGTCGCTCATCGCGCGGAAGATGGAGGTGTGGCAGCCGCCCGCCACATCGCTGCCCAGGCCGACGTTCAGCCCGGCGGAGAGCATGCGCCGTACCGGGGCGATGCCGGAGGAGATGTTCATGTTCGATTGCGGGCAGTGCGCGACAAACACGCCGCGCGCGCGCATCATTTCAATCTCATCATCGGTGGACTGCACGCAGTGCGCCATTACCGTTGGGGCGTCTCCCCCGAACAGGCCGAAGCGCGCATACGCATCGCCGTAGCCGCTAGATGCCGGGCACAGCTCGCGCACCCAGGCGCACTCCGCTAGGTTTTCGCTCAGGTGCGACTGCATGGCCAGGCCCGTTTCCTTTTGCAGCGCGCCCAGGCCATGCATCAGCGCATCGGTGCACGAGGGGATAAAGCGTGGCGTGAGGATTGGCGCGGTGTTCCGGTACCTGCCCTGCGCCTGGTCGATCCAGGCGCGCGTGTCACGAAGCGACGCGTCCGCGCTTTCCTCTTGTAGGTCCGGATGGCTGTTGCGGTCCATGTTGACCTTGCCGACCATCGTCACCAGGCCGGATGCTTCCAGAAGGTCCATCAGCTGCAATGTGGCCTGCGGATGCACAGTCGCGAAGACGCACGCACGGGTGTTTGGCCCGCGCGTGACATCTTCCACAAACGCGCGGTACGCGGCCTTTGCGTAGTCTGGATCGCGGTACTTGGCTTCCTCCGGGAAGGTTAGCGTGTCCAGCCATTCGAGCAGTTCCAGGTCCATGCCCATTGTGCGGTAGGCAAACTGCGGCGCGTGCACGTGCAGATCCACCAGCCCGGGAATGATCAGCGCCTCGCCGAAATCCCGCACCGGAATGCCCTGATAACACTCCGGCAGCGCCGCGAACGCACCCATTGACTGCCCGTTCTCGCACACAACCACTCCGCCGGGCAGCGTCTCCAACGTCTTGTTATCGCGACTATAGCAAATATTGCCCTTCAGTGCAAAGCAGGTTTCCATCCTTCTACCCCTTTCCAAATGAAAAACTACCGCATTTCGTTGTCCTGCGACCGTATGCCAATCGGCGGCGGTCGAACTCATAGACAACTATTGTGGTAGTTGGTAGATACGCCCATCCATATCACGGGCCTATACAAGTTCCGAACACGTATGCTGTTACGGTAATTGTAGCTTATAAGCGCGCAAACGTCAAGGGGCAGCCCGATCCGCCCAGTGCCGCTGGGCAGGCTGCAGCCTATGCACGCGTGCTTATAGCTCTATCCGGTACTCCCGGTACACCCGCTTTATGCTGCCGCCCAGCTTTTCCACGGCCAGCCGCATCTTCAGGTTCTTGTCGTGGATCATCGACGCCTCGGCCTGGCGCAGGTTGTTGCGGCGCACGGCGTCCAGCGCCTGCTGGATCATCACGGCCTCTACGCCCTTGTTCTGGTACTCAGGCACCACGTAGAGCATCACAGTCCGCACCGCGCGGATATACGAGCGCCAAAAGAGCATGCGGAATGTGCCCACCGGGAACACCCGGCCCTTTAGTCCCTTGAGGATCGGATTGCAGTCGGGAATGATCAGCAGCAGGCCAATCGGCCGGTCACCCGCGTAGGCCATCAGCGAGAAATCCGGCCAGAGCACACGGCGGATGTTTTTCAGCTCCCGGTAGAGGGTTTCGGACGTGGGCGGAATTACTTCCCACTCGGGCGGCGTGCTTTCCGCAATGACGCGGGCCAGCGCACGCGACTTCTGCTTGAGGTCACTGCGAAGGTCGACGCTCTGCACCCGGTAGCCGAAACGCTTCCCCGCCAGGTGCAGCACGCTTTCATAGCGGGTGTTCTCCATCGTATCCAGCGGCAGATCGTAGGCGAAGTTATCGCGGTACGGCGTAAACCCAGCGTTGTCAAACAGTTTGGCATAGTAGGGCGGATTGTAGGGGCTGAGATACGCAGTGGGCGTATCAAACCCTTCCAGCAGAAGGCCCGCGCCAAAGTCGTCAAACATCGCAGGGCTGGGGCCAATGACCGACGTGATGCCGTTAAGCTTCAAAAACTTCTTTGCGGCGTCAAAAAGGGCATCCGCAGCCTCCTGGCTATCGATACACTCAAACAGGCTGATGTAACCCCGGCGCTCGCCCAGCCGCTGATTGACACGGAAATCGATGCCCGCCAGCAGGCGGCCCACCGGCGTTTCGCCGTCAAAGGCCATCAGGAAGCTTTGCACGCCGTTGGAGATCAGCGCGTTATGCCGCCCCAGCAGCCCGCCCACCTGCTGTTCCACAGAGGGGAGCACATAATTGGGGTCGTCCTTATAAAGTGTCAGCGGAAACCGTACAAAATCGCGCAGAGCGCCTCGTGTGGGCGCTATTTCCTTCACATAGAGCATAAAAGCCCTCCCTTATTACCGGGCTGTGTCTTTGGTGCAATTATACCATGGGTGGCGCCTGCGAATCAACCGGCGCTTCTTCCACTTCACGGGCGGCGGCGCAAGTCTTGCCAAAAAGCGCATGGACCTGATCCACGCCGGTGCCATCTTCGGACGAGAAGGGAATCACGTCCCATGGCTGTACCTGCAGCGCGCGGCAGATGGCGTGCACGTGCCGGGCACGCTGGGCGCGGCTGATCTTGTCGGTCTTGGTGGCGATGACGGTGAACGGCAGCCCCGTTGCGCGCAGGAACTGGCCCATGGCCAGGTCATCCGCAGTGGGGTCATGCCGGATATCCACCAGATGCAGCACGTGCGCGAGCAGGCCGGAATCGGCAAAGTAGCCCTCCATCATGTTCGACCAGCTCTCCTGTTCCGCCTTGGATACCTTCGCAAAGCCGTAGCCGGGCAGGTCCACCAGGTGGAAGTCATCGTTGATGCGGAAAACATTGAGCAGCCGCGTTTTGCCCGGTGTGCCGGACACCTTGGCAAGCTTCGATCTGGTACAGACGCGGTTGATCATCGACGATTTGCCGACATTGGACTTGCCCGCCACAGCAATTTCGGGCAGGCCGATGCCCGGATAATTGCCGTAGCGGGACATGGAAGTGATAAATACAGCGCGTTTAATGTCCATCATGGACCTCGCTTTTCTTTAGTGCCGGTCCGGCCGGCAGCGGTGTCCAGCGGACGGGCTTTTGTGTGAGCGAAAAGGATAGCGCCTCGTCGACGCGGTCCATCGTCTGAATGCGAAGCTGCTGGCGCACCTGCTGGGGGATGTCGTCCAGGTCGGGTTGGTTCTCCCGGGGTAGCAGGATGTCGTTGATGCCGGCGCGGTGCGCGGCGAGCAGCTTTTCCTTGATGCCGCCAACAGGCAGCACCCGCCCGCGCAGCGTGATTTCCCCGGTCATCGCCACATCCTGGCGCAGCGGAATGCCTGTCAGCGCGCTGACGAGCGAGCAGGTCAGCGTCACGCCAGCGGATGGCCCATCCTTGGGCACCGCACCCTCGGGCACGTGAATGTGTACATCAACTTCCTTGTGGAAATCCGGCGCGAGGCCGAACTCCGATGCGTGGGAGCGAACATAGCTCATCGCCGCGTGCGCGCTTTCTTTCATGACATCGCCCAGCTGGCCGGTTAGCTTCAGCGCGCCGCCACCGGGCATAATCGTCGTCTCCACCGCCAGCGTATCCCCGCCAAACGCGGTGTACGCAAGGCCCCGGGCAACGCCGACCTCCGGTTGGAATGTCAGGCTGTCTCGCCTGAAGCGCGCAGGACCCAGCAGTGCCTGCAAATCGCCCGGCTGGATGGAAACCTGCTTGATCTCTTCCTCCAGGATGCGGCAGGTGGCCTTGCGCATTAGCCTGGCGACGGTGCGCTCCAACTGGCGCACGCCCGCCTCGCGCGTGTACCCGGCGATTACGTCCTTGAGCGTGCGATCGTTCAGAAGTACCGAGCGGCGGACCAGCCCGTGCTCTGTGAGTTGCTTAGGTACCAGATGCCGCTTGGCGATCAGCAGCTTTTCCTCCTCGGTATAGCCGGGCAGGCGGATCAGCTCCATGCGGTCCAGCAGCGGCGCAGGAATTTCATCCGCGCTGTTGGCGGTCGTCAGGAACAGCACCTGCGACAGGTCAAACGGCAGCTCCAGATAATGGTCGCGGAACGCCATGTTCTGCTCGGCATCCAGCACTTCCAGAAGCGCGGCGGCCGGGTCGCCATGGAAATCATGGCTCATCTTGTCAATCTCATCGAAGAGGAACACGGGGTTGACGGTCCCCGCCTGCTTGAGTGCGTAGAGCACACGGCCCGGGATTGCGCCGATGTATGTGCGCCGGTGGCCGCGAATCTCGGCCTCGTCACGCACGCCGCCCAGCGACATCTGTGCGAACTTGCGCCCGAGCGCGCGGGCGACAGACTTGGCAATGGATGTCTTGCCCACGCCTGGCGGGCCGACGAGGCAGAGGATCGGGCCCTTGAGGTTGCCTTTCATTCTGCTAACGGCAAGGTACTCCAGGATGCGCTCCTTCACCTTCTCCAGCCCGTCATGGTCCTCATCGAGGATGCGGCGGGCGCGCTTCAGGTCCAGCTTGTCCTGTGTGCGCTTGCCCCAGGGCAGGTCCAGAATCCACTCGATATACGTGCGGCTGACGCCGATCTCCGGCGACCCGGGCGACATCCGCGACAGGCGACCCAGCTCGCGCTCGACCTTCTCCCGCGCTTCGTCATTCAGCGGCGTTTTGACAAGGCGCAGGCGCAGGTCTTCCACGTCGTTGGCCTCGCGGTCACCCAGCTCCGTCTGGATCGCCTTGATCTGCGCGCGCAGGAAATACTCTTTCTGATTCTTCTCAATCTGCGTGCGGACGCGCTGCTGCACCTGCTTTTCAATGGAGGTCAGTTCGGCCTCGCGTGCGAGGATACCGCAGAGCGTCTCCAGCCGATCGCCCACGTCGCGCAGCTCCAGCACCTGCTGCCGGTCGTCAATGCGTGTAAGCACGTTCGCGGCGATGACATCGGCAAGCTGCGCTGCATCCTCCACGCCCAGCACGGAGGAAACAGTCTCATTCGCCACCCGGCCGCTGGATTTGGCATACGCCTCAAAGAAATTGTGCGTGGTGCGCACCAGCGCGGCCAGCTCCAGCTCGCCCGCGCGGCAGGTGTCGCGGATGGGTGCAACCTCGGCCATCAGGCAAGGCTCGTCCTCCAAAAGCGCGACAAGGCGGGCGCGGCGGATACCCTCCACCAGCACACGCACATTGTCCCCGGGAAGTTTGAGCACCTGCTTGACGCGGGAAATAGTCCCTACGGAAAACAAATCCTCCTGCGTGGGGTCGTCATCGCCAGCATCGTGCTGCGCGACAAGAAACACCCGCTGATCCTCCACCAGCGCCTGCTCCAACGCCGCGAGCGATTTCTTGCGTCCCACGTCAAAATGCAATACCATATGCGGAAACACCATCAGCCCGCGCAACGGCAGTACGGGCAGGCGTTCTTGCGTCTTCTTTCTCGCCAATGCTTAAGTCCTCCTGCGGTTTGTGTGGGGTTATTGTACTATAAGAAATGGGGGACGTAAAGGGGATGGGGAAAACGGGGGGAGGGATGACGGGGCCTTAAGGGCTTTGCCCTTAAGAATCCCAGGAAGGGCTTTGCCCTTTCCAAACCCATGTTGCGCTCACGCGCGGGTTTTGTCTTAACCTATAGGTTCAACCCCTGCGTGAGCAGCCATGGGTTTGGAAAGGGCGAAGCCCTTCCCGGGGATCAAAGGGGCAGAGCCCCTTTGCGTCTCCCTGCCCCGTCGGCCCTCTCGTAGCTCGCGTACTCGCTTTTCTTGTCGAACACCAGCTCCCCACCCAC
>JAVBQK010000151.1:0-39211 GCA_031549105.1 Eubacteriales bacterium | reverse complement strand
GTCCTCACCTTTTCCTTCGCGGCATCAAGCTGCTCAAGCGTCGTCAGCGGAGCCTTGTCGGTGAAGTAATCCTTTCCGGCATCCATCACGCGCAGGCCCAGTGGGCAGCGCTCGCTGGTGACTGCCGCCGAGGCAACCAGTTTCACCTCGGGATCACTCAGCACTTCCGCCTCGCTGCTCGCGGCCTTGGCCTGCGGAAACGCCTTCAGGAACGTCTCCACCTTCTTCGGGTCGGGATCATATACCCATTTCAGCGTTGCCCCGGCCTCTGTCAGGCCGTTGCACATGCCATATACATGCCCGTGATCCAGCGCCACCGCCGCGATGACGAACTCGCCCGGCGCAACGACCGGCTGCGGCTTTCCCTTGGGCGCGTAATTCATTCCCTCAACGGCCATAGCTGCCCTCCGTATCAACGTAGACGCTCTCCCCGGTTTTCACGCGCGAGGCGGCGCGCCGCTTGTTCAGCTCCGCAAGGAACAGATCCTCATCCAGCGGCACCTCCACCGGCCTGTTCAGCCACGAAGACAGGTGCATCGCGTTGGACAGCGTCAGGCCGAATATGCCTTCTTCGCCCGGCGCGATCATCGGCGCGCCGTGCAGGATCGTCGCCGCAAACGAGTTGAGGATGCCCGTGTGCTGCTCATTCGCGCCGTCCGTCTCCACTTGGGATACGGTGCATGCGGGCTTTGCAAAGCTCTCCTTGGAGCTCCTGAGGAACTCTTCCACGCCAACATCGGTCTTGTGCAGCGTCAGAATGCCGTCCTCGCAGACGAGCTTGCCCGCGTCGCAGCTGACCTCAAACCGGTTGGTGCCGGGGGTATCGCCGGTGCTGGTGATGAACACACCCGTCGCGCCGCCCGGATACTCCAGATAGGCGGTGACATCGTCTTCCACCTCAATGTCATGCCACTTTCCTTCGTTGCAGAACGCGGTCACGCGCGAGGGCATGCCGCAAATCCATTGCAGCAGGTCCAGATTGTGCGGGCACTGGTTGAGCAGCACGCCGCCGCCCTCACCATTCCACGTGGCACGCCACGCACCGGAATCATAGTAGAACTGCGTGCGGAACCAGTCGGTAATGATCCAGTTCACACGCCGTATCGCGCCTAGCTCGCCCGACGCGATCATATCGTGCATCTTGCGGTAGAGCGAGTTGGTGCGCTGGTTGAACATCATGGAGAAGACCAGGCCGCTCTTTCCGGCCGCCTCGTTCATCTCACGTACCTGCTTGGTATAGACGCCCGCGGGTTTCTCGCAGAGCACGTGCTGCCCATGCGCAAAGGCGGCAATTGCCAGTTCGGGGTGCTGGTAATGCGGCACAGAAATGAGCACCGCGTCGCAGACGCCGCTCTCAATCAGTTCCATGCCCTCGGCAAACAGGCGTACCCCTTCAGGCGCGCGCTCCTTGGTCCACTCAAGGCGGCTCGCGTCGCGGTCGGCCACTGCGGCCAATTCTACCTCCGGCGTCTCGCCGTTCAGCACGCGCAGCACATGGGACGATCCGATGTTTCCAATGCCGATGATGCCCAGTTTTACCTTGTTCATCGTCTTCCTCCTTAGCGGTATCCCAGCCGGACCAGGTTGTCGTAGCTCTTTTTCAGGCAATCAAACGGGCTTTCGTCGTAGCAGTTATCCTGTTCCACCAGCAGGTACTCGGTAGAGCCAAGCCGCTCCAGCGTCTCCAGGATTGCTTTGAAGTTCAGGTTCCCCTCCCCCACGGCCGCCATACGGATCTCCATCCCCTTGACCGCCATGTCCTTGAGGTGCACGCACGGGATGCGGTCCTTCAGTTTCTCAATCCAGTGGATTATGTCGCATCCCGCGGCCTGGAGCCAATACGTATCCAGTGTAATGCCCATCAGCTCCGCCGGGAACCCTTCCAGCAGCGCGTCGATCTTCAGGCTTCCATCCGGGAAGCGCTCAAACTCCAAGTTGTGGTTGTGATACATGAACCGCATGCCGGCATCCCGAATCTTCTGGGCGATCGGCAGGAAATCCTCAATGAAATAACCGGTCCATTCCGGCAGATTCCGGTACCGTTCCGACATCGCACCAAGGCCAATGTACGGCGCGCCCAGAATCTCATGCTCCCGAATCACCGCGTCCAGATCGCCCAGGAGACGCGGCTCCGCCGTATGCGTCAGGACAATTTTCAGGCCGTTGTCGTCACAGATGGCGCGAAGCGTCTTGGGATCAATCGGGCCGATCGCAGAGATCTGCACCGTCTTGTACCCGATCTGCGCAACCTGCGCAAGGCTGCGGCGGATGTCTCGTTCATTCTGCATGTAGGTGCGAATCGTATACCCCTGTGCCCCTAAAACCATGTGCTGTACCTCCCGCGCTATGCGCTCGTCTTATCGCCGCCCGTGCCGCTGCATCACCCGTGCCATCACGGTGGCCAGGTTTTTCGGGTCAACGGGCTTGGAAATGTGGTCGTTCATGCCGCTATCCAGCGACCGGGTTACGTCTTCGCGGAATGCGTTGGCAGTGATGGCAATGATCGGGATGCGCTGCGCATCCATCCGCTTCATTTCGCGGATCGTCCGCGTCGCAGCGAGTCCATCCATCACCGGCATTTGGATGTCCATCAGGATGCAATCAAAGGAATCTGGCGCGCTGCGTGCAAATGCTTCCACGGCTTGTTTGCCGTCGGTTACGCTCTGCGCCTCCACCTTTAGCGCCTCCAGCATCGCTAGCATGATCTCGGTGTTTAGCAGGTTGTCCTCGGCTAGCAGCACCCGGAGCCCGGCCAGCTGCGCCTCATCGGGCTTCTCGTCCGCCTCGCGCTTCTCCTGCTCGGCGGGGTCCGCGATGGGGAAAGCGATCTCCACGATGAAGGTAGTGCCCTCGCCGATCGCGCTGCGCACATTGATGGTGCCATTCATCAGCGTCACCAGGTTCTTGGTGATCGACATGCCAAGCCCCGTGCCGCCATACTGCACCGCCTCTGCGCCGGTCTGCGCCTGGGTGAACGCTTCAAACAGCTTGGGCAGGAACTCCTCGGGCATGCCGATGCCCGTGTCGGTGATGGTGAAGCGAATCCACAGCGCATTGTCGCTCCGGCGGGTCTGCTCCACGGCCAAGCGGACCGAACCGCCCGGGGGCGTGAACTTGATCGCGTTGCCGATGATGTTGATCAGCACCTGATTGACGCGGAGAAAGTCTCCGACCAGCCAGTCGCTGTCAAATGTGCCTTCGCTTAGGATCAACGCGACATCCTTCGCCTCGGCAGGCGTGCGCTGCATCACCATCAGGTCACCCAACAGCGTGGTCAGCGAGAAAGGTTCGCTGGCGATGGTGGTGGTGCCGCTCTCAATGCGCGACATATCCAGCACGTCGTTGATCAGCTCCAGCAGATGGCGGGATGATCCATCGATCTTGTGCAGGCAGTCGATGATGCGCACCAAGTCACCTTCCGCCCCCAGCGCGATGCGCGTCATGCCGATGACGGCGTTCAGCGGCGTCCTGATCTCATGGCTCATGCTGGAGAGGAAGCGGGTCTTTGTCTCGCTTGCCGCCTCCGCCGCCTTCATCGCGCTGCGCATCAGGCGCTGCGCGTTGCGCTCCACCGTACGGTCGGACAGCATCACGACATAGTGATGGCTGCCATCCGCCGGGGAGATGGGATAACAACACAGCAGCAGTGCCCGTGTCTCGGCATTGGCGCGGTGTTTCCAATCAAAGCTCTGCACAAACGGCTGCTTGCTGCCGGATTCACAGAAGCCCTTAATGTTTACTTCGATTTCATTGCCCAGGTAGGACAGCGCATCCCACTCCTGCGCGCCCTCAAACGCCGCGGGCGCAATCCCCAGCACCCTTTCCACATTGGCGCTGACATACTCGCACCGGCCCGTGCCGGACAGGAACAAAAACGCGTCGTCGATGTGCTTGCTCATCAGCTGAAAAAGCTGATCGCGGTAGTATACCTGTCTGGTATTGCGGCGGTACTCACGGTTCATCCGCTGGCGAAGCAGCAACGCCGCAGCCACCAGCAGCAACACCCCCGCAACGATTAGCGCAATGGTGACATTGGTCCCCGTCTGCGACAAGGAAGTCTCCAGCGCCGCAGCCGTGGATGCGCCGGTCTCTCCGGCAAGGTAGGCGTGCAGCTCCTCCTGCGCGCCCTGGATACCGCCGATCAAGGAAAGCAGCGCCCACGCCAAAAGGGCAATCACGCAACAAAGCGCGACAGCGGCTTTCACCCAGCCATCGCGCATGCTTACGCCATTATTCGTCTGTTTTCGCTCATCTTGTACCATTGATCATCAACGCTCGCGGGCGGCAGCCTCTTCATCGGCATACGCCTTGGCAAGTTTCGCGATCGCCGGCGCAACGGCGGAGAAGCACTTGAGCATTTTGGGGGAGAACTGGCCGCACTCGCCGCCAATGATCATGGAGATGGCGGTTTCATGCGCCAGCGCCGGCTTGTACACGCGCTGCGTTGTAAGGGCATCGTAGCAGTCGGCAATGCCAACCGCCTGCGCGCTGACAGGAATCTCCTCTCCCTTGAGGTGATCCGGATAGCCCCTGCCATCCCACCGCTCATGATGGTGGCGACAGATGGTCGTCGCGTAGATAAAGTATTCCTCGCGGTGTATGCGGTCAAACCGCTCCAGAATCTCGCTGCCGCTTGTGGTGTGGGTTTTGATGATCTCGAACTCCTCCGGCGTGAGGCGGCCCGGCTTGTTGAGCACCGCATCGGGGATGACGATCTTGCCGATATCATGCATCGCCGAGGCGCTTGAGATCAGCTGGATCTGCCGCTCGTTGAGGCCGTATTCGGGACACTGCTTTGCCACTTCGGTCAAAAGGATCTTCGTCAGGCCGCGGATTCGGGCGATATGCAGGCCCGTCTCCATGCTGCGGTACTCGATGATCGCGCCCAGCGTGTCGATCATCGCCTCGTTGGATTTCTCCAGCCGCTCAGCCTGCTCCTGCACCAGCTGCTCAAGATGGTTGCGGTACTGATACTGCTCTGTAACGTTCATGACCCGCTTGGTGATCGCCAGCGGATTAAACGGCTTCATGATCAGATCGGATGCGCCCATATCAAACAGGCGCGCCTCATCCTTATGCGAATCAAGCGACGTGATGATGATGACCGGAATGCGCGAGAGATAGCCATGCGCCCGCATCGCTTCCATGACGCCGTAACCGTCCATTATGGGCATCACAACGTCCAGCAGCATGATGGCGATATCTTCGCGATGCTCCTCGATGATGCGCAGCGCTTCCACGCCGTTTTCCGCCTCAAAAACATGATAATCACGCGCAAACAATTCAGAAAGAATCGCGCGGTTAATCTCCATATCATCCACAATCAGGATGGATTTCCGGTTCATATGCTGCCTCCTGCCCTGGCGGCGCTACCAGCAACTGCCATTATATGAACGCCATCACAATATTACGTCATAAAAAGTTGCCTGTCAATACGTCAGAAGGCTTTCTTTGTATTTCATGGTGAGAATTCTTTTCCCAGGTCGATGTAACGGTTCTTTTTGGCGTTTCTCGCGTCATCCGTTCTTCGAATGATCACAATTTGCGCCTCAGTCTCCATTCCTGCCCATAGCATGCCCGCTTTTCTGTTAATCTTCCTACTATTTTGTTTCCGGCGTTTTTCGTGCTTTCTCATTTCACCAAAATTATTATATGGCTTTCCCCGCGAAAAATCTTACTTTTTTGCACCTATGGTTACACATTCTTTTCGGATCCGATTCTATCCTGGCATTTCTCCGGAAATGTGTAACGTACAGTGACAATGTATAGACACCAAATGAAGGCCTCAAAAGTCACCGGAAGGGCCTTCTCCCGCGCCGCTATCGCGGCAATACACGGGATAAGGCCCTTCTAATACGCGGTATAGGTTACATCGTTAGGCCATCTTGTCCCCAACAGCCGTAGGCACAGCGTCCGGCGGGATGGGGCACTGGTAACCATCCGCGGCCTTCTTTGCAAACTCTACCTTCGCCTCCGCAATGATTTCCGGATTTTCCAGCAAATCTATCGCCGTAGCCGCCAGCACCTTGCTGGCCAGCAGCGTGGCCTTGTGGCCAATGGACGATACGCCGCAGGATACATGCTGCCACGAATGGCCCGGGCTGCGCGAAGGATACGTCGCGGTGCGGATCTGCGCGGTCGGCGTCTGCCAACTGACATCGCCCACATCCGTGGAGCCAAAGCGGAACTTCAGCGACGGCAGGTACGGCATCAGGAAGTCGTTTATCACGGCTGTGCCGCCGTTGGTCTTCTCGTAAACATACTCGGCGATCTCCTCGCTCTCCTCGGCCGCGAAGCCCGGCAGGCGGGTCGACGGGTTTTCGTAGGTGTCCACCAGCGCCTTTGCGTAGGCAAGCTCCTCTTCCGTGTATGAGGGTACGCCGATCTCCTCAAAGTTCTTGTACAGCTGTTTTTCCAGCGTGAAGTTGGGCACCGTATTGGCCGTGCCGTCGATGAAGCGCACGGATAGTTTGGTATCCGTCATCATCGCGGCCGCCTCAGCGATCTTGTCCACGCGCGCCTGCAGCGCCAGCGCGTCCTTCACCTTGATGTCGCGCACCATGTAGAGCACCTGCGCGTAAGGCTGCACGACATTGGGGGAGTTTCCGCCTCCGTCGGTGATCGCATAATGAATGCGGGCCGTGGTGGGCATGTGCTCGCGCAGGAACTGCACGCCGATGTTCATCAGCTCCACCGCGTCAAGGCCCGAGCGCCCCAGGTGCGGGTCGCCCGCCGCGTGCGACGCGATGCCGGTGAACTTGTATTCCTTCTGAATGCAAGAGTTGCACGTACCGCTGGTGACTTCGTTTGAGTCGCTCGGGTGCCAAGTGAGCGCCGCGTCCAGGCTCTCCCACATGTTGTCGCGCGCCATGAATGCCTTGCCCGCGCCGCCTTCTTCGCCCGGGCAGCCATAGAAGATCACGGTGCCCTCCTTGCCCGTCTGCTCTAGGTACTTCTTGACGGCGATGGCCGCGCCGAGCGAACCCGCGCCCAGCATATGGTGACCGCAACCATGCCCCGCACCACCGGCAACCAGCTCCTCGCGCTTGGTGCCGCAGCCTACCTGCGAGAGACCGGACAGCGCGTCGTACTCGGCAAGGATGCCGATAACCGGCTTCCCGTGCCCATAGGTGCCGCAGAACGCCGTGTCGATCCCGGCCAGCTTCTCAGTCACTTCAAAGCCCAGGTCCTTGAGAACCTTGCAGTACAACTCGGTCGACTTGTACTCCAGCAGAGACAGCTCAGCGTATTCCCACACCTTGTCGCTGACATCAAGAATAACCTTCGCGTTCTCATCAACGGCCGCAATGGCCTTTTTCTTCATATCATTCATATTCAATACAACACCTTACTCAAAAATTCTTGTGTCCTGGGGTTCTTGGGGCTGCCGAAGAGGTCCTGCGGCTTGCCCTGTTCCGCGATGATGCCTTCATCCATGAACAGCACCCGGTCGGATATCTCGCGCGCGAAGCCCATTTCGTGGGTGACGATCACGCTGGTCATGCCGGTCTTCACCAGCGCCTTGATGACATCCAACACCTCGCCGACCATCTCCGGGTCCAGCGCGCTCGTCGGTTCGTCAAACAGCATCACATCCGGCTCCATCGCCAGCGCACGCACGATTGCAAGGCGCTGCTTCTGCCCGCCGGACAGCCGGGCCGGGTGCTCGTTAACCTTCTCCAGCAGGCCCACGCGCGTGAGCAGCTCCTCGGCGCGCTTATCCATCTCCGCCTTGCTCTTCTTGCCCAGCATCACTGGCGCCAGCGTGATGTTCTCCTTTACCGTCAGGTGTGGGAAAATGTTGAACAGCTGGAACACCATGCCCATGCGCTGGCGGTGAATGTTGACATCCACGCCCTTGGCGGTGATTTCCGTGCCCTCAAAGAACACCTTGCCCGAGTCGGGCATTTCCAGCAGGTTCAGGCAGCGCAGGAACGTGCTCTTGCCCGATCCGGACGGCCCAATGATCGAGATGACCTCGCCCTTGCTGACCTGTTCGGTGATGCCCTTTAGCACCTTCAGGCTCCCAAACCCCTTGTGCAGGTTCTCTACCCGTATCATCGGCGTCTTCGCCGCGTCAAATCCATTAGCCACTAACCTGCATCCTCCTTTCATACACCGCGACAAGCTTGCTCAGCGAGAAGGTGAGGATGAAGTAAATCACGCCGCCGATGATCAACGGCTCCACCACCATGAACGTAAAGCCCTTGATCGTGTTAACCTGCGTCATGATATCGCCAATGAAGAAGGTGGACGCCAGCGATGTCTCCTTGATGACCATGATGAACTCGTTGCACAGCGCCGGCAGGATGTTCTTTACCGCCTGCGGCAGGACAATCCGCAGCATCGTCTGGCGGCTGTTCAGGCCCAGGCTGCGGGCAGCTTCCGTCTGCCCACGGTCCACCGCCTGAATGCCCGCGCGGATGATCTCGCTGACGTAGGCAGCGGAGTTGAATACCAGCGCGATGGCGATGCACAGGAACTTGTCATTCAGGAACGGCAGCATGTTCGGCAGGATAAAGTAAAAGAAGTACAGCTGCAACAGCAACGGCGTGCCGCGGATGATTTCGATGTACACACTGGCGATGAACCGGATAATCTTGAGCTTGGCCATACGGAGCATCGCGAGCAGCGACCCCAGGATTGCGCCGAAGAAGACGGTGATCGCCGAAAGCAGCAGCGTGTACCACACGCCGTCCAGGAACAGGTATCCGTATTTAGAAAGTATCTTTACGATGTTTTGCAGCAAGCTACCTTTCCCCTCTCATTCATGCTATGGCCGGCGCGGCCCCTCATCCGCGCCGGCCACATGAATCCCATGTCAGCCCTGTTTTACAGGCCCAGCGATTCCGACAGTTCGGTCGCTTCCTGGAACCACACCGGGAACAGGCCCTCTTCCTTCGCCTTATCCAGGATCTCGTTAATGGCCTCCACCAGCTCCGTCTCGCCCTTCTTGGCGGCGATAACCGTGCCAATGCTCTCATAGTCATAGCGGAACTCGCTGACGGCCAGCTTGTCGTAGTTCGCCACGTAGGATTCGCCATTGTCCACGGAGACGCCAACCGCATCCACCTTGCCAGTGATCAGCATCATGACCGCATCATTGATGTTGGTGATGATTTCTGGCACCGCGTCAGGCAGCTGTTCGGTAAGCAGCTTATACTGCAGCGAGCCATTCTGCACGGCAATCTTCTTGCCCGCGAAGTCTTCCGCCGACTTGTACTGATCCAGCTGGTCCTTGAGCACCAGGATGCCCTGACCCTTGTCAGCTTCGTACACGAAAGGATTGGACAGCTCCATCGATTCCTTGCGCTCTTCCGTGGGCGCAAAGCCCGAGATCGCGATGTTCACAGTGCCCGCGGACACCGCGCCCAGCGTTGCGGAGAAGTCCATCGCCTCAATCACCAGCTCCACGCCCATCTGCTCGGCAATGTAGCGGACCAGGCTCATGTCCGCGCCAACATACGAATCCTGGCCGGACTTGGCCGGGTCGATAAACTCGCTGGGCGCAAAGTCCGGGCTGGTCGCCACGGTCAGCTTGCCCGTCGCCTTGATCTTTTCCAGCTGGGTCTCCGCCAGCGCGCCGCCTACCATGGACAGCACCAGGGTCAAAGCCAATGCCAACGCAAAGAATTTTTTCATTCCAATGTCCCTCCAAACGCTTGATGTGCATTATTATACGCAAAAAGAGGGGTTTGTCAACCCCTCTTTGCATATTTTTTCGTCAATTAGCGGATAATATTAGATTTCATGTATAAAAATCCAGCTTACGCATCACGCCGTCCGCGCCTTCCGGGGCGGCTTCTTCTTTTTCAGCCGCACGCCACCGGTCAGCGCCTCGTCCACGGGGCTCGATCTGGATTGCGGCTTTCTAAGCGTGATGTTGAGCACCAGCCCTATGCCGGCCATGTTCGCGATCAGGTTGGAGCCTCCGTAGCTGACAAACGGTAGCGGGATGCCCATCACGGGCATAACGCCGATGGTCATGCCGATGTTGTACACGATATGGAAGAACATCATCGTCATAAACCCAACGATCACCAGCCGCGCAAACTTGTCGTATGTATTCATCGCCAGAGAGAGCATACGATAGATCAGCATCATATACAGCGCGATGAGAAGTATGCAGCCGACAAACCCCATTGCCTCGCCGATCGCCGAAAAGATAAAGTCCGTATGATCCTGCGGTACGTAGTTCAGCGCATAGTAGGTTCCATTCTGAAACATGCCCACGCCGTTCAGCCCGCCGTTGCCGATGGCAATCTGCGAGTTGCGCGCCTGATAGATGGCGTCGGGAGATGCCTGCGAGGGATCGATGAATGAGATCAGTCGGTCATAGCGGTAGGAACCACTCTGCTGCATGATCAGCACCACCGGCACCAGCGCCGCCACGCCCATACCGCCCAGGCCCGCAATGATGCGCAGGCGCATACCGCTGACAAACATCATGCCCACGTAGAACACGATGAACACCATGACCGTACCCAGCTCGCCCTGCGCGAAGATGAGCAGCACCGGCAGCACCATGATCACACCCATCGTGATAAACTCACGCACCGTCGTCACCGGGTCTTCCTTGCGCGCAAAGAACTTCGCCAGGTGCAGGATAACGGCCAGCTTCGCGAACTCACTCGGCTGCAACATGTAGCCGGAGAAGAGGCTGAACCAGCCTGTCACGCCGGATGTCGTGTTGCCCATTATGAGCACCAGCCCCAGCAGCCCAAGCGCGCCGATGTACAGAAGGCCGGAAAACTTGTGAAAGAAACGGTAGTTGATGGCGACCATGCCGGCGATGGCGATGGGGCTGATCAGAAAGAACAGGGCCTGTTTTGACCCGGATTCGGAACTGGTGATGCGCGATAGCAGCGTATCCACCAGCAGCGTCTGGTCCGTATAGGAGTACGTAGCAACTGTGATGGCCAGCACGCCAAACGCCGCCAGTGCAAAAGTAAGCAAAAGCAGCGGAATGTCAAAGTGTTGCCTGGCCTTTCGGTTGATGGTAGGCAGTGTGCTCATAGAACTTCCTTTCGCGGCGGGGCCTGTGCTTCACGCCGAAAGCGATCCAGCAGGCCACGCCTGATTTGCGCGGGGGGCGGCGTTTCCATCTCCACCCGCCAGGGACGGAGCGGAACGCCGGCATCCTCTATGCGCTCCAGCAGGTTTCGAATCGCCCATGCCGCCTGTGTATCGCCCGATACAGGCCGCTTCTCCAGCGTGCGCCGCCATACGCTCTCATCCTCAGGCAGCACGCCCAGAGGGCGCATGTCCAGGGTCTGCGCGCATACCTCGGGCGCGTACTGCAGCCCGGCATCGACAAAATCAGGCCGGATGCGGTTGATCACCAGCGAGGGGCTTCCTACATCCAATCGCTGCAAAAGCCCTGCCAACCGGTCGGTATCCCGCAGCGCGGCATCATCCGGCGTGGTCAGCAGCAGTGCCCTGTCCGCCGCGGAGACGGCGGCTTCAAACGGCCTTCCAATGCCGGACGGTGTATCCAGCAGCACCCAATCATACTCCGCGCGGAGCGTCTCGCACAGGTGCGAAAGCGCATCCTCCGGCAGTGCGTCGCTGCCCGTCATTTGGCGTGCGGCCAGCATGCGCACACCTGTTTGTTTATCAGCCACCAGCGCCTGGGAAAGCTCGCATATCCCGTCAAGCACATCGCCCAGGTCGAACACCACGCGGTTTTCCAGGCCGAACGCCATGTCCAGCCCGCGCAGGCCGGTGTTCAGGTCCACCACGGCAACCCTTTGCCCACGGAGCGCCAACCCCGCGGCCAGCGCCGCGGTCAGCATCGTTTTGCCCACGCCCCCCTTTCCGGAGACGACGGCCACACACCGCCCGCTCATTGGGCCAGCGCGTTGGGCGCAGGGAGAACCAGCGACGAAACCGCCACGCGTGACTTGAGGTAATAGTCGATGATCGCCCTGGCGGCAGGTGCGGTACGGGAGCCGCCCAGCCCGTGCTTGACGTAAATGACCACGACGATCTCGGGGTTCTCATAAGGAGCAAACGATACAAACCACGCATTTGATTCAATGTCGATATCGCTAATTTCAGCGGTACCTGTCTTGCCGCCGATATCATCGACAAACTCCCACCCGGAGAACGCGGCCTGCGCCGTACCGCCTTCCTCCGCGCTGGCCACGTCGTGCATTCCCTGCTTGATGTAGGGAAGGTACTGGCCGATTTCAGCGGACAGGTCGTTGACGAGGATGGGCTGGTCAAACGAGTTGATCGTCTCGCCGGAGGGCGAGATGATGCTATCGATCAGCTGCACATCGTAGACATAGCCGCCGTTGGCGATGGCGACCACGTAGCGGGCCATCGCGACAGGCGTGGTTAGCGTAATCGACTGGCCGATCGCCGCCTGAATGGTCTGCGATCCGCCCCACTTAATACCGTTGAGAGAGGTGGCGATTGGGCTGACGATGGGCGCGCGCCAGACCATTTCCGTCGTCATGCCCAGCTCCTCCATCAGGATCGGGCGGATATGCAGTACCCAGTTGGTGCTCATGTTGCCCTGAGAGGTGACAACCGCCATGTCCATCAACGCCTTGATGCACTTATCCAGGCGCTCCTCGCTGTAGGTGATGCCGTACTCCTCGCCGATTTCCTTTAGGTGCTTTTTGATCTGCGCCTTGTACAGCACAGGGGTCGCGGTATCCTGCGCAGCCTCTGTAATGGGACGGCTGGGGTCGTAGAGGGAAATCTGACTGCCGACGACGCTCTTGCTTTCTCCTGGCAGGTTGATGTTCGTCTTGCTGGCCAGGCCGAGCTTCGACGCGAACTGGTACAGGCGCTCGCCGTCATCACCCAGGCGAGAGGCCACTGTGTAGAAGAAGTAGTTGCACGAGTGCGCAATGCCCTGCACCACCGTCTGGTGATCCTGATGCTTATAGACCAGCCTGGGGGCAATCCAACACTTGGGCGGGTTTGTCGGATCATAAAGCGTAAAGGGACCCATGTCCGGTATCTCTTCGGTCACCGTAAGTTCGCCGTAATACAGTCCGGCCAGCGCGGTTGCCATCTTGAATACCGAGCCGGGGGTATCGCGTGCCATGATCGCGTTGTTGTACAGCGGTTTGCGCTCATCCTTCATGGTGCGAATATATCTCTCCTCGTCCATACCGAGGATAAAGTCGTTGGGGTCGAAGTTGGGGTAGCTCGCCATCGCCAGCACGCGGGCGTTCATATCCAGCACCACAATGGCGCCAGTCTCCGCAAACTTGATGTCCTGCTCGTTGGCGGCGTATTTTTCCAGCTCTTCCTTGTTCGCCTCCAGCCAGTCACCCTTTGTGATCAGCTTTTCTTCATAGTCGCGGATATCGTTGATGATCTTGGCCAGCTCCGTCTCCACCACCTGCTGCAGCTCGGAGTCGATCGTCAGCTTGACCGTGTTCCCATCGACCGGTTCCTCCCGGTCCAGCTGGCGAATCTTGCGGCCGGAGCGGTCTATTTCAACAACGGAATACCCGCGCCGAAGCGACGAGTTGGCCGTCAGCCACTGCTCCATCGAGTTCTCAATGCCCGCAAGGCCCACGGTGTCATTGCGCTGATAGCCTTTTTGCAGGTATTCTTCCGTCTGCGTCTTGGACTGCATCAGACCTGTGTAGCCGACGATGTGGCAGGCCAGCGGTCCTTTGGGATAGACGCGCTGATTCTGCACACTGATGGAAATGCCGTCAAGCGAGACCATCCGCGTCTCGATTTCAATAACGGTGGACCACTTGATATCCTTGCCCAGCGTGATGGGCACGGAGTTGAATGCGTTCATCTGCATTTCCTGCCATACGGACAGCACCTGCAGCTTGTCCGCCTCGGTCAGTTTTTCATTCGCCGGAAATTCCTCGTCGATTTCATTGATTCTGTAGTTGGCGCACAGCTTATCGTAGATTTCCTCCAACGGCGTGGTGTTGATGTAAAAATTGCTGCGGAACATCTTCTCGCGTGCGGCAATGACACCCGCATCGGTCGTGTTGAAGTTGAAAGCCCACGCGCCGTTTTCATCGCGCTGGAGCCAGAAGTCAAACTTGACCTCCTTGCCCTCAGCCTTCAGCAGTTGGATGATTTCCCAGATGGACTTGGAGTACAGCGCGTTTTGGTCGCCCTTGCTGGACGGATCGCGGTAAAACTCAACGTTATAGATCTGCTTGTCATACGCCAGCAGCGCGCCGTCCTTGTCCAGAATCTGTCCGCGCATGCCACTTTCATAGATCGTTTTGGTCATGGATGATTCGGCAATCGCGCCGTAGTCATCCTGTCCACGTACCTGCAGGTCCAGCAGGCGCACCACCATTACCATAAAGCTCAGGGCAATGATCGCCGCCAAGGCCCAATAGTGCCATTTATCCGTTTTTGTCACAGCTGTGTCCCTCCTTCCGGACTCGCGGCGGGCGGAGGCTTCACCGGCGAAAGCGATTTGGCCTCACCCTTCGTCTTCTGTTTCCGCCGCCATTTGGCTACGAACGTCTCCTCATCCTTGCGGGTGAGAAAACCATACAGCACCGGCAGCAGCGGCACGGCGACAAGCGCCGCAAAAACCCCTGCAATCAGCATCCTGGAGATGTGCATGAACACAATATCCACACCGGTCAGGTAGAAATACACGACATAGATCGCTTCCCGCACGATGACGAAAAGACCGACGACCACCATCGGCGCAAAGCGCTTGACAAGCCGCTCCTGCGTGCGCTTTCCCACCCGGGTGAACTCGCGCACACGCTTGCCCACCAACGCGCCCAGCGCGCCTGCCGCCACGCAGGATACCGAAATCACCCCGGGCAGGTCGCCGGATACAACCTCCATCACCAGCGCGCCAAGGAGGCCGCCGGTAACCCCGGCGTACAGCCCAAGCGAAAAGCCCACCGTGTACAGCACGACTGAAACCAGGTCCAACGTCACACCGTTCACCTTGAAATAGGTGAGCGCCGTGGCCTGGAACAGATAGGCCAGCAGAATGAACGCGCCGGAGCGCACAGCCTTGCGCATATCAGGGCTCCTCGTCCTGCTGGAACGCGAGGTCATCGGCCAGCATTGCCGCCTCTTCCGGGCTCAGCGTAGGCGTCGGCGAGGCATTGGGGTCTGCCGGCGGTTCGCTGGGGTACGGGGTCACGTTCAGGTCAGGTGTAGCGTTCGGATCGGGCGTGGCATTCGGGTCAGGCGTAGCGTTCGGGTCCTCCACGCCATCCATGTATTCACGCGTTGCGCGAGGCGGCGGCGTTGCCGCGCCAAGGTCGGGATCGGACGCTGCGTCGCCAATCTGCGGGATCGGCCTGCGCGTATCCAGCGGCACCTGGACATAGCTCGCCTGGCCATCGTTCGCATCCGGCATGTTCTCGGACTTGGCGTCATACACCAGGACCAGCACCTCCTCGATGTGCTGGAAGTCCACATACGGCTCAATCTTCACATAGTGCTTGTTGGCGTCCATATAGCGCGAGCTTTCACGCACAACGCCGATTGCAATGCCCTTGGGAAACGCCGCACCGATGCCGCTGGTGACGACCACGTCGTTGGGGCGCTGCACTTGGTCCGCGGGCAGGTAGTACATACGGCAGGCGGGATCGTCGTCCAGGCCGAGCGAGCCGCGCACCGTGCCCGGGTCGCGCGAGCTCTGGATGATGCCCGATACGTTCGCGCGGCTGTCTATGATGCTGATGACCTCCGAGGTCGTTTCATACACCTTGGTGGTATAACCGATCAGGCCGTCCGCGTTGACGACGGCCATGAACTCCTTGACATTCTGGTCACTGCCCACGTTGATGGTGAACGATTGAAACCAGTTGCCGATCTCTTTGTCAATAACGGTTGCCAGAATGGGGTTGAACTCCTTGTAAGGTTCCTGGCCCTCCCAAAGGTTGCGCAGGCGATCATTCTCCGCCCGTAGCTCCTCGTAGTCAAGCGAGCGGAATATCATCTCGTCATTCTGTGCTTTGATCTCGTTGTAGGCCATTTCAATGTTTTTCATCAGCTTCCAGCTTTCAAGATAGCCGGATATGCCCTGGGTGGCCCACGAAAACACCCCCTGGAAAGGCTTGATCACCGCCGCCACGGTTTTGGACGGCAGAGCCACAATTGCCTGAGGGATGTAAGTTTGGTCCGGTGCAAACTTCTCCACCAGCACCAGCGCGACGGAGCCTGCCAGCACAGCCAGCACGAGCGCCATCGCTACTTTTTTCGGCCAAGTGCGCTTCTTCCTGCGCATCGTTACCTCCGTATTCGCTGCCGGAATGCGCGCCCCGCGCCGCTACTCCGTCATCGGGTGGTTCTTGCCGATTCTGGACAGCAGCTCCAGATTGCCGGCAAGATAGCCCGTGCCCAGCACGGTGCAGTCCATCGGGCTCCTGGCAACCTGCACCTGGATGCCCGTCTCGGCCGCGATGTACTGGTCCAGACCCGGAAGCTGCGCGCAGCCGCCGGTCAGGTGGATACCCGTGCGCACCACATCCGCGCCGAGTTCCGGCGGTGTGCGTTCCAGCACCCAGATAATGGCCGAGAGTATTTCACGAAGCGGCTCCTGCAGCGCCTCGTGCACTTGGTCGGAATCAAGCTCCATCGTCTGCGGAAGGCCTGTGACCAGATCGCGCCCACGCACCATCGCGCGCTGCGGGTCGGCAAGCGGCATCGCGCTGCCCAGGTCGATCTTGATATCCTCCGCCGACCGGTCGCCGATCAGCATGTTATTCTCCCGCTTGACAAACGCTACAATGGCACTGTCCATCGCGTTTCCGGCAAGCCTAAGCGACTTGGACACCACCAGGCTGCCCATCGAAATAACCGCCACCTCGGTGGTGCCGCCACCGATATCCACAATCATGCTACCCATCGGCTCGTACACCGGAAGGCCGCAGCCCAGCGCCGCCGCAATCGCGCTATCCACCACATGCGACAGCCGCCCTCCGGCGCGCTGCACCGCTTCCTCCACGGCCCGGCGCTCCATCGCGGTAATCTCCGAAGGGACTGACAGCACCATCTTCGGCCGACCAATGAAATTAACGCCAATCGCCCTGCGGATGCACGCACGCAGCATGACCTCCGCCATGTCAAAATCGGCGATAACGCCATCCCGGACGGGCTGCACGGCCACGTACCCCGCGGGCATGCGGCCGAGCATCACGCGCGCATCCTCCCCCACCGCGCTTACTTCGCGGCCCGCGTCGTTCCGCACGACGACGAGGCTGGATTCGCGCAGGACGATGCCTTTCCCGGCTACGTAGAATAGAACGTTATTCGTGCCTAAATCTATGCCAATCTCCGGCGAAAAAAAGCCCATCGTGTCGCTCCTTCAAAAGGTCAGCAGGGTTCTCGTCAAAACAAGGGGCAAACCAATGACATTGTGCGGGCAGCCCTCCACCCGGTCGATGTACATGCCGGCCATTCCCTGGATGCCGTATGCGCCGGCCTTGCCCATCGGCTCGCCTGACTGGATGTAGCTGTGTATGTCTTCTTCTGTCAGCGTAACAAAGTGCACGCGCGTCATCGCCGCGTCCACACGGGTTTCGCCCCGGTAGATGGTGCACACACCGGTGTAAACTTCATGCCATCGGCCGGAGAGCGCGCGCAGCATGCGCGCAGCGTCCGCCTCGTCCCGTGGCTTGCCCAGAATGCTATCCGCAACCACGACCGTATCCGCCGCGAGGATGATGGCATCCGGGTGACGCGGCGCGACGGCCTCCGCCTTGCGCCTAGCGACGGTGCGCACCATCTGCGGCGCGTCTCCATCGCAGCGCTCGTCGATATCCGCGGCATCTATAATGAAAGAAATCCCCATGCGGGCCAATAGCTCACTCCGCCGGGGCGAGCCGGACGCCAGGACAACCGTGCGCTCCACCGCTCGTCACCTCTTTCAGGGCAATAGTGCAAAATAGTATACCATAACGAGCGGCGCAATGCACGCAAAAAAAGCGGGGCAGCAGCGGCCAACGCCCTTGACCGCGCGCCGCGTTTCTGGTATCATAACGCTTGTGACTAAGGGATAACCTTTTGCTACAGGACATGCACATAATTTCCATTCAGGCAGCATACTCTACATCGTACTGCATATCCGATCCATGCACATGGATTCCCATATCCGAGAGGAGAGATTCTTTGCAATCAAATCAATATGAAAAAATGGCCATGCCTGCAATCCGCAAGCTGGCCAAGGAGAAGGGTATACAATTCGTTCCCACCACCAAAAAAGCCGAGATTGTTCAGCAGCTGATGCGCCTGGAAAGTGCACAGCAGCAGCCCATACCAGAGCAGAAGCCCGCAGCCGTGATACCTACTACACCTTCTGAAAACACCATACCAACCACGGTCGCTGAAGCGCCCTCTTTAAGTCCCGCCAAAAAGCCGAGGCAGGTAAAAAAGGACGCTCCACAAGCAAATAATGAAGAGGCTCCGGCAAAGGCCCCCGCCCCTGCGCGGGACAGCGCACCAAAGGCGCGCACTGCTTCAAAAGCTGTACAAGCGCCCGCGCAAGCGGAAGCCGCGAAGCCGGACAGCGCACCTGTGCAAGAAGTGCCAGAGCAGCCTATCTCTGCGCCGAAAGCTGTACAAGCGCCTGTTCAGGTGGAAACCGCAAAGCCAGACAGCGCGCCTGTACAAGAAGCGCCTCAGCAGCCTATCGCCGCCCCCGCACCTATGCAAGCATCCGCATTGGCGGAAGTCGCAAGGCCGGACAGCGCGCCTGTGCAAGCAGAAGCACAGAGACCCGCGCCCGCAGTACGCCCGGCAGCGCCGACGCGCACCGCGCATGCCCCAGCGGCGAAGCATACACCGGCTAGGCCTTTGGTCGCACCTTCGGCCGCACCTTCAGGACCGTCCTCTGCAAGGCCTGATGCGCTTCCGCCGCAGTCCCCGGCCGCGCAGCCGGAATACACGCGTCGCTGGCAGCGCCCCACCCAGCCGGTGGAGCGCCCACAGGCACAGCCGCAGCCGCAGTCTCAGGCCCGCTTTCCCCAGCAGCGGCCCGCCCCCGCGCGCTCCTTCAGCAGCTATCAGCCCAGTGCGCAGCCTCAGCCCCAGCCCCAGCGGCCCGCCTACCGTGCACCCGCCGCGCAGCAGGGCCGTTACGCGCCGCCTCCGCCGCAGGAGGAGATGGGCTTTCCCGGCGAGTACCAGCCCGAAGCCCCCCGCTATGAACAGCCGCGGTTTGAAACCCAGCAGCGCTACGATGCCCCGCAACGCTTTGAGTCGCAGCAGCGCTATGATGCTCCGCAGCGTATGGACCAGCAGCAGCGCCCGCGCCGCGACTTTGGCGTCAGCGCCGCTGCCAGCGAGCTGCTGCAGGAAGGCGATTGCGGCGAAGGCGAGGGCATCCTGGAGATCCATCAGGATGGCTACGGCTTCCTGCGCACCAACAACTACATGCCCGGCGCCAACGACGTGTACGTCTCCATCGCACAGATCCGCAAGTTCGGGCTGAAAAACGGCGATCTGGTCACCGGCAAGACGCGCCCCAACCGCGAAGGCGACCGTTACAGCGCGCTGCTATATATCGATAAGATCAACGGCATTCCTGCCGAGGAGGCTGTGCGCCGCCGTCCGTTTGACGAGCTGACGCCCATCTACCCCAACAAGCGCTATACGCTGGAGAACAGCACCAACGTGAAGGACCTTGCCATCCGTGTAATCGACTTCATCGCGCCAATCGGCTTTGGTCAGCGCGCGCTCATCGTCTCCCCGCCCAAGGCCGGTAAGACCGTTCTACTCAAGAAGATCGCCAACGCCATCAGTACCAACTTCCCGGATTCCCACCTGATCGTGCTGCTGGTAGACGAGCGGCCGGAGGAAGTGACCGACATCAAGCGGTCTGTGCGCGGCGACGTGGTCTACTCGACATTTGATGAGCTGCCCGAGAACCACACCTACGTGGCAGAAATGGTCATCGAGCGGGCGCAGCGCCTGGTCGAGCACGGCAAGGATGTCGTCATCCTGCTCGACAGCCTGACGCGCCTCTCCCGCGCATACAACGCCACCGCGCCGCAGACCGGCCGGGCGATGTCCGGCGGCCTTGCGCCGGGCGTGCTGCACAAGCCCAAGCGCTTCTTTGGCGCGGCGCGCAACATCGAAGAGGGCGGAAGCCTGACGATCATCGCCACCGCGCTGGTGGAGACCGGCAGCCGTATGGACGACGTGATCTACGAGGAGTTCAAGGGCACCGGCAACATGGAAATCCACCTGGACCGCAAGCTATCCGAGAAGCGCATCTTCCCGGCGATCGACCTGGCCAAGTCTGGTACGCGGCACGAGGAAATGCTGCTGACCGAGCAGGAACTGGCCGGCGTGCTGTCGGTGCGCAAGGTGCTGTCCTCCACCGGCGTTGCCGAGGCGACAGAGCAGCTGATGTCGATGCTGGAGCGCACGCGCTCCAACTCAGAGTTCTTCCTTCGCCTGCGGGAGTGGATCTCCATATGGGAGAAGGATGGGTACACGGTATCCAACTCGCGGCGCGGCAACCAATAATTGGGCGTATGTCAAGTAGGGGCCTATCGACCGGTAAGGTGTCGATAGGCCCCGTGGGTTCTACTTTGTTATGGCTTTACTGGTACATCACGCCTCCAATGTCCCAATAGGTGACTGTTCGATCCGGCGGCACAATCTGAATAAATGTTTTGCCAGGCAGCAATTTTAACTGCTCCCCACTCTCATCCAGGTACAGTGTCTGGTCGGACAGCGTGTCACGTTCCCATGTGCCGCGTATGATGCGCCCGTTGACGAACGCCCACATGACGCCGCCACCGGTGGTCTCAATTAGAGGCCGTGCCGCATTGCCCGCAAAGCAGGTCAGGTTACAATACTGCACAATCACGTTGGAGGCAACGATGGGTTTTTCCGTCACGCCGTCCACCTGAATGCCTTTGCTCCCTCCTCCATCCCTGCGCTCATACAGGCGATCCTTCGCATTGTACGAATACACAGCCCTGTACTCCGCATCACCGTACTCGATCTCCAGCCAGACCGCGCTCTCTTCTCCCCTGCTCGGCGTTTTTGAAAACAGCAGATTTGGCACACGGCACTCGACTGGTTCGCCTGTTTCGGCGTCCACGGGCCAATAGTTCTCCACCAGCGCCTGCAGGTTGACATAAGCGTTATGCGGGTTTATGTACTCCTTTGTCCTGCCAAACAACGCTCTCTGTGCCTTGCCATCTGTCATATACAGCTTGGTTCCGTCAAAGTGCATCTCCTCGGGCAGTTCATCGTAGATGCTGGTGCCCGGCATGCTCTGCCCTCCCCACGAAACGAACGGGCAATCCCACGCCTCGCGAATCTTTGCCTGGTATGTCCGTGCCCCGCGCAGGGGACCTACCTTTTCAGGGTGTTGGTCGTTGTACAGTGCTAAAAAGCGTGTGTACCCAGGCAGCCAGTTCACCGCCTCATACACGATATCGGCCTCGGACAGGTTCCAGGCCGGGCGTGCATTGGTATCATAGTCGATGACCACCAGCACGGGCCGGTAAGGCTTGTCCGTCGGCAGGCCCGTCGTCGGCGATAGGGTTGCTGACTCTGCCACCGCGCTGCCCCCCAGCAGCATCAATGCCAGTGTCAATGCCAGGATTGCGCCGCCAGCGCGGCGCGGCCCTGCTCCCCTCATTGTTAAAAAACTTTGTTTCACTTCTTTCCCCTCCTCTGTTCAGGTACGCATGGTCTTACGTCTGACTATAGTCACCCAACTCCAAAACTGGCCAAGGTGAGCGAGCAATTTTTTTGTCCGGCAAGGAGCCGGAGCGAGACGTAGCCGGCAGCTACGTTGAGCGGAGAGCGACGCCGCCGGGCGGAAAAAGATCCGCTCACCTTGGTCAGTATTGGAGTTGGGTGACTATAAACGGGGCGATAGCTTGATCCTCCTTTCTCCCCTTCATAAACTTGCGACAATGCCATGGTATATGAACAAAATACATCCATCAAGGCACGTGTTGTGACACCAATGTGAACCTTTGTGAACATTACATCTGAACGCAGATAAAAAAAGAGCGCCTCACGGCGCTCTTCCCTCGTTTTTGTGCCTACTCGATGCCCACCAGTTCAAACCCGGCATCGTCTACCGCGGCGCGAAGCACACTGTCTTCTACTGGCCCGGCAAGCGTCAGCGCCGCTGTTTTCTCCTCCAGGTTCACCACCGCGTTTTCCACACCGGGCACTGCCTTTAGCGCCTTGGTCACCGCACCCGCGCAGTGCATGCAGGACATTCCTTCGATCTTGAGCGTCTTGGTCATGGGTAAATCCTCCTTTTGATTTTGAACTTCTATTATTGAAACGGATTGTTTCCGACCGGAGTGAAAAAACTTGAGGCGCAGCGCGTTGAGCACCACCGATACGGAGCTAAAGCTCATCGCACCGGCCGCGACCATCGGGCTAAGCAGCAGCCCAAACGCACCATAGAACACGCCTGCCGCGACCGGAATGCCGATAACGTTATAGATGAACGCCCAGAACAGGTTCTGCTTGATGTTGCGCATCACCGCGCGGCTCAGGCGAATCGCCGTCGCAACATCCGCCAGGTCGCTGCGCATCAGCACCACATCGGCGGACTCTATCGCCACATCCGTGCCCGCGCCAATTGCGATGCCCACATCCGCGCGGGCCAGCGCAGGCGCATCGTTGATGCCGTCGCCAACCATTGCCACCTGCTTGCCCTCGTCCCGAAGTGTGCGGACGATGCGCTCCTTGTCCTCGGGCAGCACCTCTGCCACCACCTTCGCGATGCCGACCTGCCGCCCGATCGCTTCCGCCGTTCCCTGGTTGTCGCCTGTCAGCAGCAGCACCTCGATGCCCATTTGCGCAAGCGTGGCAATCGCGTCCTTGCTGGTGGGTTTGACGGTATCGGCCAGCGCGATCATGCCCAGCAGCGTTTTCTCCCGCGCAAAGTATAGCAGCGTTTTCCCTTCCGCCGCAAATGCCCGTTCAGTCTTCTCCTGTGCCGCCACGTCGATGCCCGCCGCCTCCATCAGCCTGCGGTTCCCTGCGTAGCATAGTTTCCCGCCGATCTCCCCGGTGATGCCCTGACCGTGGATCAGCCGGTAGCCTACGACCTCTCGGAGCGCAATGCCTTTGGCCTTTACCTCGGCCAGGATCGGGATCGACAGTGGGTGCCCCGACATCTTCTCCAGCGATGCCGCAACCGCCAGCAGCTCCACCCTGTCCGCGCCCACCGGCAGCATGTCGGTCACGGCGGGCCGCCCCTCGGTGACGGTGCCTGTTTTATCCAGCACCACCACGTTCACGCTGTGCAGCATCTCCAGCGCCTCCGCGGACTTGATCAGGATGCCGTTTGCCGCACCAGCGCCGGTGCCGACCATGATCGCCGTCGGCGTCGCCAGCCCCAGCGCGCACGGGCAGGAAATCACCAGCACCGAGATCGCGCAGGTCAGCGCAAACTCGAAGCCCTTGCCCAGCAGCAGCCAGGCGACCAGCGCAGCGAGTGCGATGCCGATCACAACCGGCACGAACACGCCGCTGATCCGATCCGCCAGCTTGGCGATGGGGGCCTTTGTCGATGTCGCCTCATCCACCAGCCGGATGATCTTCGCCAGCGCCGTATCGTCGCCGACCGCTCTGGCCTCCATGCGGAAGTAGCCGGACTGGTTGACCGTGCCACCAATCACCCGGTCGCCCTTTTTTTTCTCCACAGGCAGACTTTCACCCGTGATCGCGGATTCGTCCAGCGAAGCGTAGCCCTCTGTGATCACACCGTCGACGGGCACCGCGTCGCCCGCCTTCACGATCACGATATCCCCCACAAGCACGTCCGCCGCCGGGATTTCCCGCTCCGTGCCGCCGCGCACCACGGTGGCGGTCTTCGGCGTCAGGTCCATCAGCTTGGTGATCGCCTCCGACGTGCGGCGCTTGGCGCGTGCTTCGAAATACTTGCCCAGCGTGATCAGCGTCAGGATCATCGCGGCGGATTCAAAGTACAGGTCCATCGAAAACCTGTGCACCGCCGCCATGTCGCCATGCCCCATGCCCCACGCGATGCGGTAGATCGCATAGACGCCATACGCAAACGCCGCGCTGGAGCCGATGGCAATCAACGAGTCCATGTTGGGCGAGCGCCTGAGCAGGTTCTTGTAGCCTACTTGGAAGAATTTGCGGTTGATGAACATCACCGGCACGGTCAGCAGGAAGAGCGTGAACGCGTAGACCATCGCGTTTTCCATGCCGGAGAGGAATGCGGGCAGCGGCCAGCCGAGCATCTCCCCCATAGAGATGTAGAAAAGCGGCACGGTCAGCAGCAACGACGCGATCAGCCGATTCTGCATCGCCTGCGTTTCCAGCCGCGCGGCGTCAACTGGCTTCTCGGCAGCCCGCGTTTTCTTGGCCGCCTCTGTGCGCGGAAACGCGCCGTAGCCGATGTCCTCCACCTTTCTGACAATTTCGCTGGTGCTGGTCGCATCCGCGTCAAACGAAACGGCCATACTATTCTTGAGCAAATTGACGCTGACCTCGCGGACACCGTCCATCTTCGACAGCCCCTTCTCGATCCGTGCCGAGCATGCGGAGCAGGTCATGCCCGTGATATCAAACAATGCTTTTTCCACCGAACTCCCCGCTTTCAGGCTGCGCGATTGACAAGTCCGCCACCGCCTGCTATCATTGTAGCAGATAACGCACTTTTTACAAGAACGCACTATTGTGTAATATAGTACCCAAAACGATACTGTAAAAGGCGGCGAATGCATGGAACCAAGCGGGAAAAATTACAACTGTCCCGTATCGGCGACACTGCGCCTGATCGGCGGCAAATATAAGGCGCTGATCCTCTGGCACCTGATGGGCCAAACGATGCGCTTCTCCCAGCTGGGGAGGCTGGTGCCCGAGGCCACGCCAAAGATGCTCACGCAGCAGTTGCGTGAGCTGGAGGGCGACGAGCTGGTTTCCCGCACGGTCTACCCCGTCGTGCCGCCAAAGGTCGAGTACGCGCTGACGGGAAAGGGCGAGAGTCTGCGGCCCATCCTGGAGGCAATGTTCGCCTGGGGAACGGCGCTGCTGGAAAACTCCGGGCTAACGCCCAACTGCACCATGATTACCGAGCCGAGCGGCTGTCACTGCCACAGCGCCCGGCCGGAGAGGGACGAGGCGTAACGATGCAAAAACAAGCGACCAAGTACGCGCTGCAGCCCATTGCCAGCACAGCGCACACGCGCATGCTCCCGGAAGGAACAGCGCTGGTGCTGGAGGGCGGCGGCACGCGCGGCTTCTACAGCGCGGGCGTGTTTGAGGCGTTCATGGACGAGGGCTGGATGTTCCCGTACATCATCGGCGTATCGGCAGGCGCGGCGAACGCCTGCTCGTACATCGCCGGGCAAAAGGGGCGCAACAGGCAGATTGCCGAGCACTACGTGAGCGACCCGCGCTATCTGAGCAAGCGCAACCTATTGCGGCATCGCTCCCTGTTCGGCTATGATTTCATCTTCGGCGAAATCCCCACGCGCCACGTGTTCTGGGACACCGAGGCATTCCAGCACTGTGAGGGTCGTTTCCTGACCGGCGCGACCGACTGCGAAACAGGCGCGCCGCTGTGGTTCGAAAAAGACGCGTATAAAGGCGGCTTTGACGTGCTCAAGGCCTCCTGTTCAATGCCAGTAGTCTCTCCCATCGTCCGCTATGCCGGACACGCGCTGCTGGACGGCGGCACGAGCGCCCCAATTCCGATCGAAAAGTCCATCGCCGACGGCAACACGCGGCACGTCATCGTGCTAACGCGAAACGCCGGCTACGTCAAAAGCCCATTCCGCCACCAAAAAGCCCTAAAGACCCTATACAGCAAGTACCCCAAACTAATCGAGACAATCATGGCCCGGCACGACATATACAAGCGCCAGCTAGCGCTATGTGAGCAGCTGGAGCGCGAAGGCAAAGCCGTAATCATCCGCCCACTAGAACCTCTATCCGTAGACACCTCCGCCAACGACACCGCCAAGCTCCTGGCGCTCTATGACGAAGGGCACGCCGAGGGGCGACAGGCACTGACGAGGATTGAGGCATGGGAGAGGAGAGGGACGCCAGGGGGACTGTGTCCCCCTGGACCCCCTACCATAGGGCCTTGCCCTTTGGAAACCCAACGTTTCGCCTGCGGGCGGGTTGTGTTTTCTGCATCTACGTAAAAAACCTCCCGCCCGCAGGCGAAATGTCGGAGGTCCAGGGGAACCTGAGCCGCATTCCGCCAGTGGCGGAATCAAATGCGGCGAAGGTTGGTTTTCCTACAGAGCGATGCGTAGCAGCGCGACAATAGGAAAACCCGGGCAGATGCCTCCTGGCAGGGGGCCTGGGGGACAGCGTCCCCCAGTGTTACCCCTCATTCCCCCGTCTCCCTTCTCACATCCCCCCCGTCGTCATCATCTTTTGGTAGGCGCGCGGCGAATAGCCAGTGTGCTTCTTGAAAATGCGGCTGAAATACAGGGGATCCTGGTAGCCGACAATCGCGCCAATTTCGCTGATGCTGCCGGGGGATGTGAGCAGTTCACGCGCTTTGCTGATGCGCACATCGGTCAGGTATTGCTGCGGGCTGACGCCCATTTGGCGGGTGAACTGCCGGGTGAACCAACAGGCGCTCAGGCCGCAATCCTCCGCATATTCCGCTACGCTGAATGGGCGGTTGAACTGGGTATGGAAGAGGCGCACGGCTTCCTCCACCACTTCTGTGCGCGGTACGCGGCCGTCCGCCTTGCCTGTCGCCTCCCTGGACATCAGGCAGAGCAGCTCACGGAAGTAGGCGTCGGCAAGCTCGCTATAAAACGGATGCTTGAGCTGCAGTTCCTGGACGATACGGTCGAACAGCGCGCAATACTCGTCCCTGATTCCAACGCTAAAGATACGCTTATCGAAGAGGTCAAACGCGGCCAGTGTCTGCTTTGCTTCCGCGCCGGTGAAGTGCAGCCAATAGATGTCCGGATGGTCGGGCAGCACATAATAATAGTGCTGGGGCTCTTTGGGCTGGTACAGCACGATCGAGCCGCTCTGCACCGCTCGCATCTGCCCATCAGCCTCAAAAAACGCCTGTCCCGCATGGATATACAGCAGCTGATAATCCTGCCGCCCGTTTGGCCGCCAGACCTCGCATTCCTGGCGGTTGATGAGCATGTAGTGCCCGCAGCTGATCACCTTCAGCGAACAATCGTCGCGCGGGGTATCGATCTCCATGGTGGGATACAGCCGACCGACAACATCAAGCATCTTCCTGCTCCCCTTTTACGCCTTTTGCTATAGAGCATACCACCCCTGTATTGATTTGTCCATATTTCGTTCCTCATGATCCATGTACAAAACCTTGGGCGTTTCTATATAATGAATGCACAAACCCACGCGTTAACACTCATGCCGGCGCGTGGAGTATGAAGGAGGAAATCACAATGAAACGCACCCTAGCGCTGCTGCTGGTCCTGATGATGACGGTCGTGCCGTTTATCTCAGGAAGCGCCGAAGCCCCCAAGCTCGCGGGCGAACTGAAGTACATGTCGCTGTGGAATGAGACCGACGCGCAGGCTGATGTCATCAAAGCAGCCATCGCCGAGTTCACCGAGATCTACCCTGATGTCAAGATCAGCGTGGACTGGATGGGCCGCAAGATCGCCGACACCATCATGACCAACCTGGATGCGCAGACCGTGGATATCTGGGACGGCCAGATCGCCCGTGTCATCGTGGACTACAGCGCCTACGGCCTGGAAATGTCCGAATGGTTTGACAAGCCCATGGACGTGCTGGGCGGCAAAACCTATGCGGAATTTGCCAACCCCGCGCTGATTCAGGCTGTCAAGGACCAGTCCACCGACGGTCTGGTGCACGGCCTGCCCTACCAGCCGAACATCGTCGGCATCTGGTACAACCCGGAAGTCTTCGCCGAAGTGGGCGTGACGACGGTCCCCGAGACCTGGGAAGAGCTGATGGACCTGTGCAAGCAGATCAAGGACGCGGGCAAGATCCCCTTCTCCCTTGACTCCGGCTATGCCAACCTGCCCTTCGCGATGTACCTGGGCCGCCTGATGGGCATGGACTGGAACCGCGAAATGGTGCTGGACAAGACCGGCGCGAAGTGGGACGACCCGGGCGTGCTCAAGGCCGCGCAGGCGATGGAGTACATGGCCGCGGAAGGCTACTTCTCCCCGAACGTCTCCTCCAACGTGTTCCCGCAGGGCCAGAATGACGTCGCGCTTGGCGATGCGGCGATGTACGTGGTTGCCTCCTATATGCCCAATGAGTGCGTTGAGCTGACCGGTGCGGACTTCGAATGGGGCGCGTTCGCGTTCCCGTCGCCCGAAGGCGCGGCGCTGGACAACACCCACAACACGCTGGGCATGCAGGTGATCCAGGTCGTTAATACCACCAAGTACCCCGAAGCGGCCGTCGCGTTTGCGATGTTCCTGACCACCGGCAAGTATGACACCATGATGTCCGAGAACACCAACGCCGCCCCCGCCGCGCTGGATACCCCGTGGCCGAAGCTGATCGCGGCTGGCAAGTCCATCCTGGACAGCACCACCGTCAACGTGCCGTGGGCGTTCCGCATCGGCGCGAACTCCGATGTGGCCCCGGTCATCGCGGCCCAGCTGCAGAACCTCTGCGGCGGCGTGATCACGGCGGAAGAATTCATCAAGCTCTGCAAGGATGCGACGATGAACTAAGGTTTCCAGTAATTAATTATCTCCCCCTTGCATCCGCAAGGGGGAGATTCCCATGATAGCCAGGAGAGGAGCCTGCTCCATGTATCAAAAGAGTCAGCGCGTGATGATTGTCGCGTTCACCCTGCCTGCAATCCTCTGTTTCGCGCTTGTGTATGCATACCCCGTGGCCCGCACCTTCCTCATGAGCTTCTTCAACATCAACAACATCGTCAGCAAGATGAAGGACTGGGTGTTTGTCGGCGTCGACAACTTCACCGGCCTGTTCAGCGCGAACCTGTTTCGCACGTCCCTGGTAAACGTGTTTCGCATCTGGTTCTTCGGCGGCATCGCCATCAACATCCTCGCGATTACTTTCGCGGTCATCCTGACATCGGGCGTGCGGCTCAAATCCTTCTTCCGCGCCGCGATCTACCTGCCGAATATTATCTCCGCCGTGGCCCTGGCCAACATGTGGATTCATTACGCGTTTAACACCCGCTACGGCCTGTTCCATAACCTGTTCAGCGCGCTGGGCCTCAATACCCTCGCCGCCTATCAATGGACATCGGCCGACAATATCTTTTCCTCCATGTTGCTCGCGTTCTGCTTTGGGGCGGTCGGGTACTATATGCTGATCTACATCTCGGGCATCGAGAAGATTCCCGGAGACCTTTACGAGTCCGCCATGCTGGAAGGTTCCAGCGTGGTGCACAGCTTCTTTACCATCACCGTGCCGCTGCTGCGCGGCGTGTTCAAGACGACGCTGACCTTCTGGACCACGGGCGCGCTGGGCTTCTATGTCTGGTCGCTGATGTTCACCGGGCCAGGGACGCCAAAACCGGGGGTTATGACGCCGGTATACTACATGCTCAGGACCGTCTTTGGGGAGGCCAACACAGCGGATGTGCCGCTGAACGCCGGGCGTGGCGCGGCGGTCTGCGTGGTCATCATGGCGATTGCGCTGGTCGTCTTCGGCGCGATCAACCTGTTCCTCAAGGACGACGAAGTAACCTTCTGAGAAAGGAGCGAGACCATGGCGGACGCTGCAAACAAGCAATACAAAGAACCCTTCAAGATCAAGAAAGAACTGCGCATGCTGCCCGGATACCTGCTGATCTTCATCTGGCTTGCGTTCACGGTGGTATTGGTGGGCTGGATCGTGCTGGCATCGCTCTCCACCACCAAGGAGATTTTCACCGGCAACGTGCTCGCCTCCGGCCTGCACTTTGAAAACTATTCCTACGCGTGGACAAAGGGCAACATGTCCGGTTACTTCCTCAACAGCATTCTCTACTCGGTGGTGTCGGTGACAGGCATCATCCTAGTGGCCGCACCGTGCGCGTATGCGCTCTCCCGGTTCAGCTTCTTCTATAACAAAGCGCTTCGAACGATGATCGTCACCGCACTGAGCATCCCCAGCGTCATGGTGATCCTGCCGCTGTACTCACTGGCGGTGAACCTGGGCATCCTCAACAACCGCATTACACTGATGATCCTCTACATCTGCCTGCAGGTGCCGTTCTGCGCTTTCTTCTTGCTGAGTTTCTTCGCCACGCTGTCCAAGACATACGAAGAGGCCGCCGCCATCGACGGCTGCTCCCCCATCGCTACTTTCTTTCGGATCATGTTCCCACTGGCCCAGCCGGGCCTGATCACCGTGGGCATCTTCCTGTTCATGGGCATCTGGAATGAGTTCTTCATCGCGACGATCTTTGCCACGGAGGCGAAAATACGCCCGCTGGCGGTCGGCCTGCAGAACCTGGTGCAGAGCCTGTCGATCAACGGCAAATGGGCGGAGCTGTTCGCAGGCGTGATGATCGTTTTCCTGCCCACATTTGTTCTCTACGTTTTCCTATCGGAGAAAATCATTGCCGGCGTCACCGGCGGCGGCCTAAAGGAGTAAACAATGCCCAGACAGTTCATCATGATCATGACCGACACGCAGCGCCTGGATATGGTCAGCTGCTATGAGGATGTGGGCATCAAGACGCCCCATATCGACGCGCTGGCGGCGCAGGGCGTGCGCTTTACCAATGCCTATACCGTGCAACCGGTGTGCGGCCCCGCGCGCGCGGCGCTGTTCACCGGGCAGTATCCCTGTCTCAGCGGTGCATTTGCCAACTGCAATGCGCCGGCGCTGAATGTGCGCAGCATAGGCGAGCGGCTGACGGACAAGGGCATCCACACTGGATACATCGGCAAGTGGCACCTGGACGGCGGCGATTACTTCGGCCTGGGCGTCTGCCCGCCCGGCTGGGACCCCAAGTACTGGTACGACATGCGCAACTACCTGGACGAGCTTTCCGAGGCGGACCGGGTGAAATCCCGCGACCCCTTCTCCATGGAACGTGAGGATATTCCGGCCTCATTCACCTTTGGCCGCCGCTGCGCTGACCGGGCGATTCAGTTCCTTCAGGAGCATGCGAACGACGACTTTTTCCTCGTCCTGAGCTTTGACGAGCCACACGATCCATCGCTGTGCCCTGAGCCGTATGCTTCGATGTATAAGGATTTCGTCCTGCCCAAGCGGCCCAACGTGTACGATACGCTGGAGGGAAAGCCGGAGCACCAGCGCGTCTGGGCCGGGCCGCGCCTCACCGAGGACCGGGAGGCGCTGGAACTTCGTGCGCCCTGGCTATTCGGGTGCAACGGTTATGTCGACAGCGAAATTGGCCGTGTCGTCTCGGCGGCAGATGGGTTGCTATCCGACCACAAGGTGCTGTATACCTCCGACCACGGCGACATGACGCAGTCGCACTGCCTGTACGCAAAGGGCCCTGCGGCATACGAGGAGATCGCGCATATTCCGTTCATCCTGCGCGGCTTTGGCGAGGGTGTGGTGAATACGCCGGTATCGCACATCGATGTCGCGGCGACCGTATGGGACTTTTTCGGCTTCGAAAAGCCGATGATGCTACAGGGCGAGAGCCTGCTGCCGATGCTGGCGGCGGAGGAAAAGCCCGATCGCCGCGATGTGTTCATTGAGTTTGGGCGCTACGAGACCGACCACGATGGGTTCGGCGGCTTCCAGCCGATGCGCTGCATATTCGATGGGCGGCATAAGCTGGTGATCAACCTGCTTTCCAGCGACGAGCTATACGACCTCGCGGATGACCCGTATGAGGTGCGCAACCGCATTGACGACGCCTCGCTGGCCGATGTGCGCGGGGCGTTGCATGCGCGGCTTCTGGACCATATGAACGCGATTCGCGATCCTTTCCGCGGGTATTACTGGGAAAACCGCCCGTGGAACAAGCCGCCCCTGAACCCGCCTTCCTGGGACTATACCGGCTACACCCGCCAGCGCGAGGAGCCGGATTATGAGGTGCCGCAGCTGAACTATTCCACTGGGCTGATCCCCGAATCGCTGGAGCGAAAGAAATGAACCGACAGGAATCGGCGGCATCGGGATAGAATCTATCTGCCGCCGGTTTTTTCTTCCTATCAAGCACACATGAGGAGGCCCCATGATCACAAAAGGCAGAGTGACCATCCCCACCGATACCGACATCATCCAGCAGACGCTGGAAATCATGGAAAAATGGGGCGCCGACGCGCTGCGCGACTGCGACGGTACGGAGTTCCCCACCTCGCTCAAGGATGCCGGCGCGAAGGTATACGCCACCTACTACACCACGCGCAAGGATAACGCCTGGGCCAAGGCCCACCCGGAAGAGGTGCAGCAGTGCTACATCATGACCGGCTTCCATATGGCGACGGAGATGGCGCTTCGCATTCCGCTGATGCAGAGCATCAGCCCCGACCTGCTGCAGGTCAACGACCGTGATGATATTGCGCGCTGGTGGGAAGTGATCGACCGCACAACTGGCGAAGTCGTGCCACCCGCGCGTTGGCAGTATGACGCGCAGACCGGCTGTGTGGAAATTGCGGACACCGCACCCTACCATGAGTACACTGTCAACTTCCTCGCCTACCTGATCTGGGACCCGGTGCACATGTACAACGCCGTAGTCAACGACTGGAAGGACTTTGAGCGACAGATCACGTTCGACGTTCGCCAGCCCGAGACGCGCGCTTACTCGCTCACGCGCCTGCGGAGCTTCCTCACAGAGAATCCGCACGTGGACGTGGTACGCTTTACGACGTTCTTCCATCAGTTCACGCTGGTCTTTGATACGCTCCGCCGCGAAAAGTACGTGGATTGGTATGGCTATTCCGCATCGGTTAGCCCATACATCCTTGCGCAGTTCGAGCAGGAAGCGGGCTACCCGTTCCGGCCGGAGTATATCGTCGACCAGGGATATTACAACGGTCAGTATCGCGTACCCTCGCGGGAGTTCCTGGACTTTGTGGCGTTCCAGCGGCGGGAGGTCGCGGCGCTGGCGAAGGAACTGGTGGACATCGTGCACGAGGAAGGCCGCGAGGCGATGATGTTCCTGGGCGACCACTGGATCGGCACAGAGCCGTTCATGCCGGAGTTTGCGTTCATCGGGCTGGATGCGGTGGTGGGCAGCGTCGGCAACGGCAGCACGCTGCGCCTCATCAGCGACATCAAGGGCGTGCGCTACACAGAAGGCCGCTTCCTGCCGTACTTCTTTCCCGACACGTTCCATCCGGGCGGGGACCCGGTGCGCGAGGCGAAGGTCAACTGGGTCACTGCGCGGCGCGCAATCCTGCGCAGCCCCATCGACCGGATTGGCTACGGCGGGTACCTGAAACTGGCGCTAGACTTCCCGGATTTCATCGAGTATGTGCGTGAGGTATGCGACGAGTTCCGCACCCTTTATGAGAACATTCGCGGCACGACGCCATTTTGCCATAAACGCGTCGCAGTATTGAACGCCTGGGGCAAGATGCGTGCCTGGGGCTGCCACATGGTGCACCACGCGCTCTATCAGAAGCAAAACTATAGCTACGCGGGCGTCATTGAAGCGCTGTCCGGCGCACCATTCGATGTCAAGTTCATCAGCTTTGATGATATCCGGCAGGACCCGCAGGCGCTCGCAGGCATCGACGTGCTGCTCAACATCGGCGATGCGGGCACGGCGCACACCGGCGGCAATGCGTGGCGCGAAGAAGCAATCGTTACCGCCATTCGCGGGTTCATTGCGCGCGGCGGCGGGTTCATCGGCGTAGGCGAACCATCTGGCGTACAGTGGCAGGGTCGCTTCTTCCAGCTGGGCGCGGCGCTGGGCGTGGAGCAGGAGCGCGGCTTTACGCTGGGCTACGACAAATACAACTGGGACGAGCAGCCGCACTTCATCACGGACGGTGCAGCCGCGCCCATCGACTTTGGCGAGGGCGGAAACAACGTCTATGCCTTTGAGGGAACAAAAGTGCTGGTACAGCGCGAGAAGAAAGTGCAGCTCGCCGCGAACGATTTTGGCCAAGGGCGCGCGGTCTACATCGGCGGTCTGCCCTACAGCGCGGAAAACGCCCGCCTGCTGCACCGGGCGATCCTCTGGAGCAGCCACGCGGAAGACAGCCTGCTCCGCTGGTTCTCGTTCAACTGCAACGTGGACGTGCATGCCTTCCCGGACAACGAAAAGTACTGTGTCGTCAACAACACATACGAGCCGCAGACCACCACGGTCTATCGCGGCGACGGCGAGAGCTTCGACGTGGAACTGGGCGCGAACGAAATCCGGTGGTACGGGTGCGCGAAAGGGTAAGTGACGAGGAGAAGTCGCCAGGGGGACGCTGGCCCCCTGGCCCCCCTGCCAGGAGGCACTGCCTCCTGGACCTCCAATCTGTCGCCTGCGGGAGGGAAGGGATTAGAAAACAAACACCCAACCCGCCCGCAGGCGAGATTGGGTTTCCAAAGGGGCTAAGCCCCTTTGGCAGGGGTGTGGGGACAGCGTCCCCACCGTTCTCCCGTCCCCCCCATCTCCTCCGCTCCTACGACGCCCCGCTCACCTCCGCCAGCTCGCAGCCGCAGCGGCGGGCCAGGCGCATGCGGAGCTTGTAGGCGATCGGGCCTTCTATGTCCAGCCAATGCTTTACCTCGCCGCAGTCGTCGCAGCGGAAATTCTCTTTGTGGCGGCCCAGACGGAAATCACGCTCCAGCTTGCGGATGATCACCGCATCCTCCACATCCGCCTTGGACGGAAGGCGGCTGAAATGCAGGCGCAACACATACGCGCCTTCGCCTAGTGTCTGCGCGGTCTGCGCCACATAGCGCCCGTCCGCGTAGCGCCCCACGTCCACCTCGCCAATCCCATAGCTGATTAGATACTTATCCCGTGCAAAGAAGCCTTCCGGCATGCCCTCTTTGTAGCCGATCAGCCCAATGCGCGCCTTTTCGGCATCCAGGTATGTTCTTGTCCGCCAAGAACAGTTATGCAGCAGCATCGATAGCCCGTCTTCGTCCAGGTGATAGAAATCCTGGTAGACGGCCCCGCAGGTCGTTAGGACATCCACTTCAACAGTCGTGCCGACCCGTGGAAACATCATCGGGGAGCCATCAGGCTTGATGGTGATCGTCTGCCCGTTTGCCGCGCGCACGCTCAGTTGCCGGACCTCCGTCACCCCAGCCACCCTTGGAACCGCCATCAAGGTTTTGCCTTCCACGAAGCGATACCCCAGGCCTTGGATTTGCTCAATCAACCGCGCCAAACAAACCCCTCCTCTCTGCCGCTCGCACAAAAAACAACCCGTATTGCACCTATAATATACCATATAGAATGCAACACGGGAAGAGCTTTGAAAGGATTATCACCGAAGTGAGTCAATATATTCTTCCAGACACCAATTGTTGTTGCGCATGATCCGTGCGTGCGGCTGGCCCACGTAGCGGATATGCCATTGCTCGGCATTGATGCCGGTGATGGCGACCTTATCCTCGGTATAGCGGATGATGAACCCATAATCCCAGCAGTTCTCCGCCAGCCATTTACATTGCTGCGTCAGCGGGAAGCTCTCGCCCGGCACCGTCACATCGAACGCAAGGCCGGTATGATGCTCGCTCGCGCCGGGCTTGGCGACGTATTTCGCGGTGGCAGTCTGCGCCTGCGAGCTGGAAAGACCCTGCTGACGATACTCGTAGGCCTTATTGTCCCACACCTGCTGCTGGTACTTCACCGAGCGATACCCGGCGCTGATCTGCCAATTGGAAACCCCCTGGTCTATCGCCGCGCGCAGCATAATCATCAGCGCGTTGACCGCGGTGCGATCCCCTTCGATCTCGCTGCCCTTGATGGTGACGACGTTGCTGTCGCAGACATCGCGCATAAGCACCAGGTCGCTGGGTGCGTAGCCATCCGACACGGGGTTGGCCGCGTTAACGAGCATCGGCACGGGGTCTTCCGTGGGCACATATGTCGTGGGCGCGGGGTAGCTCTTGTCCTCAAAGACGATGCTGCTCTCCGCAATGGATGCGGACCAGACGCGCAGGCTCGTCCCCAGATGGGCGACGGATTCCGCCACCTTCGACAGTGCGCGGCTGGGCACATCCACGTCCAGGAACGAGACATACCCCACCGCAGCGGCAATCACAACCGCTGTCACGGTGGAAAATAGCGGAAACCGTCTGTTTCGTCTCATCGGCTGTACTCCTTAGCGCGCCAGAATCCACGCGGCGATGTCGTCAATCACCTCAGCGGACATATTCCCACCGTCCAGGAACATATGTCCCAGGCCCTGGTACAGCTTAAGCGTCATATCCTTGTCCGGGTTCTCGGCCGCAATCTGCTCCCAGAGCGGGTAGTCCTTGTCCGGGTAGACCTGCGGGTCTTCCGATCCTTGCAGGATCAGCATCGGCACGGCGCACTCCTTCGCCAGCGCGAAGCGATCGTGCTGCGCGTCATCCCAGAAGCTGTACGCCCCGCCGCCCATCACCGTGGCAGCCTTGGACTCGGCCTCGGTCATGTCTTTGATCGTTTTGGCCACCGCCAGTTCCGACGCGTACGCCTCCGCGCCCGGCACGGACAGCTGGTCGATCAGCACATCCACCAGCGGGCGCGGCGTGCCGGCCAGCAGCACCAACCCAGCGGCGTCGGCCTCCAGGTTGATCTCCGTCGCCAGCATCGCACCCAGGCTGTGGCCGATGATATACACACGCTCCGGATCGATGCGCGGATCGGCCTTGAGCATCGCGACAGCCGCAACGGCATCCTCAATCGTCTCATCGTAGAAGGTCATGGACAGGATATCTTCCGTCGTAAAGGGGATGTTCCCCATTTTCATCCGGAACGTGCGCTTGTCGTACCGCAATACCGCAATGCCCTGCGCTGCCAAGCCCTCGGCTAGGTCGCGGAACACACCGGTATTGCCCAGCGTCTCGTTGCGATCATTGGGGCCGGAGCCGTGCACCAGCACCACGGCGGGCAGCTTGTCCCCCTCGGGCAGCGTCAACGCGCCGGGCAGTTTATACTTGCCCACCTCGGCCGCCTCTTCGTTGTCCGCCAGCGGGTATTCTAGCTCCTGGTTGGGATCGAAGATAATCGAGAACAGCGAAACCAGGCCATGCTCATCAAACGTGAACTGCGCCAGCAGATGCCGCCGCTCCATGTTCAGGCGCATCGCGACGGTGGTATCGGCGGTCTGCGGCTCGCCAAAGCTGACGAACGAACCACACTCCCCCGCCAGCGCGGCGGGCAGGGTTTTGAGCGTCTCCAGCGGAACGGCCTGCTGCATCGTGGGCGTAAGCCGCTTGTAGACCGCCTCCGCCTCCCCGGCAAAGAGTTGCGTGATGATGTTCTTCGTATCCGTAACGTAATCCGCCGCCTGCGCACACGCAGCCAGAGGCGCCATCATCAGTAGGACAAGTAGCAATGCTGTTAACTTTTTCATGGCCGTTCCCCCTTTTTTCATAAGTATAACATCGCTGGCAAAACCCGTCAACAATTGCAAAAGGTGGTCACATGTGGGATAATATCCCTACGGAAGCTTTATGGCGCAATCTTCGGATTCGCGCCCAAGCAGGAGGAATTGGATGTCCACACAAGCGCTGTACCGCCAGTGGCGGCCCCACCTCTTTTCGGATGTTGTAGGCCAGGATGCGATCGTCACTACGCTGAAGAACCAGGTGGCCTCCGGCCGCGTGACGCATGCGTACCTTTTCTGCGGCAGCCGCGGTACGGGCAAGACCACCTGCGCGAAGATATTCGCCCGCGCCGTCAACTGCGAAACGCCCGATGCCGGGGACCCATGCGGGCACTGCGCTGCGTGCGAGGCGCTATCCGCCGAGAATAGCCTGGATATTGTGGAGATCGATGCGGCGTCCAACAACGGCGTGGACGAGATCCGTGACCTGCGCGAGAAGGTCAAGTACCCACCGCAGCACGGGCGCTACCGCGTCTACATCATCGATGAAGTTCACATGCTTTCCACCGGCGCGTTCAATGCGCTGCTCAAGACGCTGGAGGAGCCGCCCGCGCACGCGCTTTTCATCCTCGCCACGACCGAACCGCAGCGCCTGCCCGCCACGGTGCTTTCCCGCTGCCAACGGTATGACTTCCGCCGCTTCCCGGCGCAGGTCATCGTGGACAGGCTGCGCGCCATCGCGGAGGGCGAGCACGTCGATGTCCGCCCGGACGCGCTGATGCTGATCGCGCGTTCCGCCGAGGGCGGCATGCGTGACGCGATTAGCCTGCTGGACATGTGTATCTCCTACGGCGGCGGGTCGGTCGACGCGGCGCTGGTACGCGATGTGCTGGGCGCGGCGGACCGCGGTTTTCTCTTCGCATTCGCCGGTCATCTGCTGGAAGGGAACGCCGCCGCGGCGCTGTCGGCGATTGATACGCTCGTGCGCGCCGGGCGCGAACCGCAGGTGTTTGCCCGCGACCTGACCGAGCACCTCCGGGCGCTGATGCTGGCGCAGACCTGCGGCGCGGCGCTGCCGGGCCTTCTTGAAATCACCGAGGAGGATGCGGCGGCCTACGCAGCCCAGGCGGCCAAAACATCACGCGAGCGGCTGCTGTTGCTGCTCGATCTGTTCCTTAACGCCGATACGGACATGAAATGGTCCGGCCAGCCGCGCGTAGCCCTTGAGATGGCAGCGGTGCGCGCCTGCCTGCCGGACGATGAACTGCGCCTGGAAACCCTTGCCGCGCGGATGGAACTTCTGGAAAAGAAGATCGAGAGCGGCATCATTTCGCCCGCTCCCCAGGCCAAGGCTCCAGAGAGAGCAGCACCCGCCCCACGCGCCGAGAAAACCTTCCCGGCAGCTGCCGAAACCCCCGCCCCCGCCGGTGACGCCAAAACGATCTGGGATTCCGCGATGAAGGGCATCAAGAAAGAACCCTATCTCTACGCCCCCATGACGCAAGGACGCTTCGTGGGCTTCGACGGCGACACCGCGCGCGTCGTCTTCCCCAAGGGCGGCGAAATCTACCTGAACATGCTCAAGCAGCCGGAGCGCCAACAGCGCCTGGATGCGCTGCTCACAGAGGCCGCCGGGCGCGGAATGACCGTTCTGCTGGAGATGGAAGGCGAAGTGAAAGTCAACGTGGCCAAACAAAAAAGCGCCATGCAAACCATCATGGACGCCTTCGGGCGGGAGAACGTGGAGATCGTGGATGAGTGATGGGGGAACGCCAAGGGGCTCTGCCCCTTGGATCCCCGCGAAGGGCTTTGCCCTTTCGAAACCCAACATTTCGCCTCACGGCGGGAAGGGCTTGGTTCATTACTATAACATAACCCGCCCGAAGGCGAAATGTCGGAGG
>JAVBQK010000005.1:0-52267 GCA_031549105.1 Eubacteriales bacterium | reverse complement strand
TCAGCTCATGCCCGCGCTCCTTCCAACGCTTGATCTGCTCAACACAGCGGCGCGGATACTCGTCCAGCGGGATGTTGAAGCGCTCGATCAGCTCAGGATACTTCCCCTTGATAAAGTACGGCAGATACTCCGCATTGTGCTCGCTCGATTCAGTTACATAGTAGCCAAAGCGCTTCATGATCTCATAGCGTACCATATCGCCGTGTTTCTCGGTGCGCGCGGCAGCCTTCGCCTTGATCTCCGGGTAGAGATCCTTTCCGTCCCGAGTGATTTCCAGCAGCCACGCCATATGGTTGATGCCTGCAACCTTCCACTGCACGGTCTCGTCATACGGCATGTCCAGGCCCTTGAGCAGGTGCTCGGCGCAGACCTGTACGCTGTGGCAAAGGCCGACCGTTTTCACGTTTGTCATGCGGAGCATCGACCCGGTGAGCGTGCACATCGGGTTGGTATAGTTGAGGAACCACGCGTCGGGGCATACCTCTTCCATGTCGCGCGCAAAGTCCATCAGCACCGGAATGGTGCGAAGCGACCGGAAGATACCGCCGATGCCCAGCGTATCGGCGATGGTCTGCCGCAGGCCGTACTTCCTGGGAATCTCAAAGTCAGTCACCGTGCACGGCTCATATAGCCCCACCTGAATCGCGTTGACCACATAGTTCGCGCCGCGCAGCGCATCCTTGCGGTTCTCCACGCCCAGATACGCCTCAATGCGCGCCTTGCCGCCGCTGTTGGCGTTGATCGCCTCCAGCATCGCGCGGGATTCCTGTAGGCGCACGCTGTCGATGTCATACAGCGCGATGGTGCTCTCCGCCAGCGCGGGTGTCACCATGCTGTCGCCCAGTACACTCTTGGCAAAAACGGTCGACCCCGCCCCCATGAACGTGATTTTCGGCATCCGTTTCACTCCTTTTTGCAATGGTTAGCCAATAGGTTCCTCCTCTTCGAGAAGACCGTACATCAAAATTCCCGCCGCGACCGCCGCGTTCAGCGATTCGGCCCGGCCGCGCATTGGCAGCGAAACGCGCAGATTCGCGAACCCGGATACGGCATCGCTGACACCATTTCCCTCGCTGCCGATGACCAGCGCAAGCGAAGCGCCCAGCCCGGCCCGTGCCCGCGCAAACGGCGTGCCGCCAAGTTCCGCGCTAATGACAGTGTATCCGTTATTCTGCAGCAACGCAAGCCCTTCCGGCAGTGCCCCACGCCAAATGGGCAGCCTGAGTACGCTGCCCATCGATGCACGCACCGTCTTGGGGGCAAAAGCATCCGCACAGGCAGGCGACAGCAGCGCGCCCGCAAACCCCGCGGCCTCGGCGGTGCGCAGCATTGTGCCGATATTGCCGGGGTCCTGCACGCCATCCAGTACCAGCAGCGGACCCTGCGCCTCTTCAAGCACCAGCGGCGCAGGCAGGCGCACCATGGCCGCAATACCCTGCGGCGTCTTCGTCTCGCACGCAGAAGCAACCACTTGCGCAGGCGCAAGCAGCACACTCTCCGCCGCATCGACCAGCGCGGCGAACTCCCCCGCTTTCTCCTCGTCCACCAGCAAGGTAAGTACCTGGCTATCCCGCAGCGCCTCCGCGCAGAGCTTCCGCCCCTCCACCAGGAAGCAGCCGGTCTCCTGGCGTGCCTTTGCGCCCTGTAAATCGCGCAGCGCGCGCACGCGCGGGTTCTGGGTGCTGGTTATGCGTTCTGTTTTCATGAACTATTTCCTTCTATAAATAGGCTCTGCTTAACAGAAGTATTGGCGGGCGTATATGGTGCGGAAAACTCTATCTTCCTTACACCAAATCCCACGTTTTAATCTCTTTATATGGCTTAAACTTGTACGCCACAAGCTTGAGCCGATTGGTCCTGCCTGTGATAAACGAAAACTGCTTTGAGACTATCGCTATCGCTTTTTGAAGCCCATCATTGTCTAGTTGAAGTGCTAGCGTTGTGTGAGGGACCCATTGATACGGCAAATAGAAACCCTTCTCCCCAACAGTGGAAAGCGGCTGAACCAAGCGGTTTATGTTGATGCAGGCATTCAGCAAATACTCATTCAACACGGGCGCCGCAAATAATACATTCGGAACGAACATGCCAAGTGACGGCCACACGATACCCCCTGCCGTGAAGCATGCAATATGCTCGTCCAGCGCATTTACTATCGGCTGAATATTATCCGTGGAAAAGCAATCAAGGGATATATGTGGCGGGATTTTCGCATCAACCATGTATTGACTTACGCCACTTTCGGCAATTAGTTCAATCAGTGTATTAAAACTGAGTTCCGTTTTCTCATCAAAACACAGTATGAATGCATAATCCATCTTCTGCCTCCCGCCCCGCAACAAACCATCCGGTTGCCTAGCGCTATGCTTACCCGGACCTACATATAAAGAAAAGCCGCGCCTTCCAGCACGGCTTACGCGGAAATCCTCACGCGTTTTTCGCCACATCCACGAGCTGAGCAAAGCCCTTCGCATCGTTGACCGCCATGTCGGCGAGCATCTTGCGGTTGACAATGACGCCAGCCTTCTTCAGGCCGTTGATGAAGGTGGAGTAGCTCATGCCGCTGATGCGGGCGGCGGCGTTGATGCGGGTGATCCACAGGCGGCGGAAGTCGCGCTTGCGCAGCTTGCGGCCGGTGTAAGCGTAACGGAGCGAGCGCATAACCTGCTCGTTCGCGGCGCGATATTGCTTAGACTTCGCACCCCAAAAACCTTTGGCGAGCTTTAGGACTTTCCTGCGCTTTTTATGGGCGTTAACAGCCCGCTTTATTCTTGCCATGGTTGGTTCCTTCCTTTCGCGGCGTAGCCTTCTTACTTATACGGGATCAACTGCTTGATCTTCTTGACCTCGGTGGAATCGATCAGGCCGCCGTGGCGCAGGTTGCGCTTCTGCTTGGGCGACTTGGAGGCCATGATGTGGTTGCTATACGCCTTGGCCCGCTTGATCTTGCCAGTCTTGGTCAGCGAGAAACGCTTCGCCGCTCCGCGGTGGGTTTTTTGTTTAGGCATGGGGATCCTCCTTAACCAACGGTGTTATTTTCCGTCTTTGTTTTCTTTGGGCGCCAGGATCATGATCATATGGCGGCCCTCGACGAGCGGCCTGCGCTCCACGATGGCAACATCCTTGACCTTCCCCAGAAAATCGTTCATGACCTGCACGCCGATCTCCGTATGGGTAATCTGGCGGCCACGGAAGCGAATCGATACCTTGACCTTATCGCCTTCCTCCAGGAAGCGGATGGCGTTCTTCGCCTTCACGAGCACGTCGTTCTCCTCGATGGTGGCGGAGAGCTGCACTTCCTTGAGGGTGATGACCTTTTGATTCTTGCGGATTTCGCGTTGCTTTTTGGCCTGTTCGAAGCGGTACTTGTCATAATCCATCAGCTTGCACACGGGCGGATGGGCGTTTGCGACAATTTTGACCAGGTCCAGCTCCCGCTGCTCGGCAAGCTCCATTGCCTGCCGGATGGGCAGGACACCCAGTTGCTCGCCGTCTGCGCCGATGACACGCACCTCCCGGTCGCGAATCTCCTCATTGATCATCAGATCGTTGCTGATACCGACACACCTCCTAATAAATAAAACAAAACGAGCGGGGAAAGACCCGCTCGCGCACAGCAAACAATAATCTGCCTGTGTACCCTGGCTGGCAAATGCCGCCGGGTGAGAAGCGGGCGGCTTCCACTTGTAGCGAAGGTATAATAGCACGGACGGCGGCGGGATGTCAAGCTAATATTTACCTTTGCACATCTTTGAAACTTGTGTCTTACGTTGTTGACTTATATTTACCCCATTTTATAATGGTATAAACTGGAAAGTTTCTCAACGCGCGGTGCGCGATTACACTTTAAGGAGGAGATGCATGTGCACACCCGGATGAGGAAATGGATGGCTGCATTGGTGGGCGCGCTGCTGCTGATGGCCGCGCCGCTATCTGCGTACGCGGGGTTTCAGGTGAACAGCTACGCGTCATTCAAGGAAGCCGCCACGACCATCAACGCCGGCGGTACAGATGCCATCATTGACATCACGGCGGATATTGACGATTGGGGCGACACCGAAATCGTCATTACCCAAAGTGTGGTCATTCATGGCAACGGCAATACCGTAACCGGCAGTGGTTCTTCCAGGATCCTCACCGTAGAGGGCAACTTGGCAATGGATGACCTTTACATCACCGGCGGCGTCAGCGATGACAGCGGCGGCGCGGTGTATGTGGATGGCGATGCGGAGATCACCGGCGGCGGGTTCATTGAGAACTATGCCCAGGGCGATGGCGGCGCGCTGTACGTGACAGGCGATGCGACGATTGATGGGACAGAGTTTACCTACAATGTATCAGATGGAAGCGGCGGCGGGCTGTATGTCGCGGGCACGGGTACCGTCGTGGATGGTACATTCACCGGCAACTCTGCTGAAAACGGCGGTGGCGCGTTCCTCGTAAACGGTAACGTCGCCGACGGCACATTCACTGCAAACAGCGCCGGCAGCACCGGTGGCGGCGTGCGGCTCGATCAGGGCGATATCACTGGCGGCACTTTCTCCGACAACAATGCCGGTGGCAATGGCGGCGGCGCATTCATAGGTGACGGCAACATTGAAGGTGGCACATTCGATGGTAATACTGCCGGTGAAAGCGGCGGAGGCGCGCGTATCGACCAGGGGTCCATTACCGGCGGTACCTTTACAGGCAATGCGGCCGCAGAAAATGGCGGCGGAGCGTATGTTACAGATGGCAATATTGACGGCGGCACCTTTAGTGGAAATACTGCCGCACTAAACGGTGGTGGTGCTACGGTGCAAGAAGGCAATATCAACGGTGGCACGTTTGCCGACAATGAGGCCATCAATGGTGGTGGCGGCGCATCTGTTGGAACCGGCAACATTAACGGCGGCACGTTTACCGGCAACACCGCTGGGAACGATGGCGGCGGCGCATCTGTAGGCGACGGCACGATAACAGATGGCACCTTTGCAGACAACACCGGCAATCGCGCTGGCGGCGCATACGTGGATAACGGCGAAATCACCGGCGGTGAGTTCACAAACAACGAAGCGGTTGACGGCGGTGGTGCACTCATTGAACATGGCGCTATCTCCGGCGGCACATTCACCGGCAACAATGCCACCAACCACGGCGGCGGCGTGTTTATGTTTGACGGCGAGATTAGCGGCGGCATATTCGCCGACAATACTGCCGATGACCGCGGAGGCGGCGTGCGGCTTGATCAAGGCAACATCACCGGCGGCACCTTCTCCGGCAACACTGCTGGCGACATCGGCGGCGGCGTGCTCCTGGGCACCGGTGATATCACCGGCGGCACGTTTGACGGCAACTCTGCAAGCTTAGGCGGCGGCGCGGTAATTGTGTTTGGCGACATTGAAGACGGCGTCTTCACCAACAACCAGTCAACCGGAAATGGCGGTGGCGCAGCTGTTCTCAATGGATTGATTAACGGCGGCACGTTCGAAAACAACACCAGCGTCTTCGGCGGCGGCGGTGCGTATGTGGAAAACGGTGCCATCACCGGCGGCGAGTTCACCGGCAACGAGGCGTTCCAGGGCGGTGGTGCATTCGTCGACAATGGAAACATTGAAGGTGGACTCTTTGCTGGCAATGAAGCTACCGAAAGTGGCGGCGGCGCATTCCTCCTCGCAGGTGATGTAGTTGATGGTACATTCACCGGCAATAGTGCCAATGGTGGTGGTGGCGTGCAGTTGATGGATGGCAACATCCACGGCGGCACGTTCGACGGTAACACCTCCAGTAACTTCGGTGGCGGCGCATCTATTCAAAACGGCGACATCACCGGCGGCTCCTTCACCAACAACCAAGCCAGCGGTGTCGGCGGCGGCGCGTTCACGAACAACGGCAACATAAGCGGCGGCACCTTTACTGACAACATCTCTGATGACACCGGTGGCGGTGTACGAGTTAACCAGGGCGACATCACCGGTGGCACGTTCTCTGGCAACACAGCTGGCGCAAGTGGTGGCGGCGCGTATATCGAAAGCGGCAACATCACCGACGGCGTGTTCGCCAACAACACGACTGCTGATTTCGGCGGCGGCGTTTCCCTGGGACAGGGCAACATCAGCGGGGGCACCTTTACTGGCAATACGGCTAGTGAAGGTGGCGGCGCATTTATCTGGGAAGGTGATATCAGCAACGCTACCTTTGACCACAACTCCGCCCAGGACCGTGGTGGCGGCGCTTCCATAAAGGAAGGCATCATAAACAGTGGCACGTTTACCAACAATGAAGCCGGCAATAGAGGCGGCGGCGCTGATGTAGAGAACGGCGAAATCCGCGGCGGTCTGTTCGCTGACAACACTGGCACCACCGGAGGCGGCGCGTTCGTGTTTGATGGTGTCGTCAGCGGCGGCACGTTCAGCGGCAACTCCGCAGGAGAAAACGGCGGCGGTCTGTACCTCATAAACGGCAACATTCTGGATGGTACTTTCGCCAACAACACCGCTGCCTTGAGCGGCGGCGGCTTGATGCTCGACAACGGAAATATACTAAACGGTTCGTTTACCGGCAATAGTGCCAATGGCGAAGGCGGCGGTGCGGTGGTGCACAATGGCGATATCAATGGCGGCAGCTTCTCCAATAATACCGCTCGCGAGAACGGTGGCGGGGCAGTTCTGCACAACGGCGATATCAGCAGCGGCACCTTCACTGGAAACACGGCCTTCAACGGCGGTGGTGCATTTCTCAACACGGGCAACATTGCTGGTGGCACATTCTCTGGTAACTATGCCGCTGCTGGTGGCGGCGCGTTCGTCGACAACGGCAACGTTGAGGGCGGACTTTTCACCGGCAATGAAGCCGCTGAGAATGGCGGCGGCCTAAACCTTAACGGCGACAGCAACATCAGTGGCGTATCGCTTAGCGGCAACACCGCGGGCGAAAACGGCGGCGGCGTGTTCGTGAACGGCAACGTGAACGTGGACAACTCCTCATTCACCGGCAACCAGGCAACCGGCAATGGCGGCGGCCTGTACATCGGCGGCGATGGAGAATCCAGCATCAACGACATGTCGTTTTCAAACAACAGCGCGGATAACGGCGGCGCGATTCACTCCGAGGGTGACCTCGCCATCATCGGCGACAACCAGTTCTATGGAAACGGCGACGGTGTGCCGGCGGGCAGCGGCATCGATGTGGTGGATGGGAAGCAGCTGGATCTCAGCCAAGGCGACATCTACATCGATGGCAAGAAATACGCGCCTCCGGTTGTGGTACCGGAACCCACTGGCGATTCCGTCGGGACGCTGCGCTCCCACCTCGCCGTCATTGGCAACTGCAAGGAATGGGTGTATCTGCGCGGCGATCCGAGCACGAAAAACGCACCCGAAGGCACCATCGCCAAGGGGACCAAGGTAGAGGTACTCACGTGCCGAGGCGGCTGGTGCCGCATCGTGTACAAAGACACGATCTATTACGTGCATGAGCAGTTCCTGATTCCTACCACCTGACCCCTCTCCCCCGCCCGCGGCATGCTTTGCATGTCGCGGGCTTTTTTCTTGCCGTCCCGCGGCGCGCAGGGTTTCCTTCTGTTCCGAAATATGGTATGATAGCAAAACGAGGTGAACAACATGACCGTACGAGAAGAAACCGCGTTGGCGAAGCAAGCAGCGCTGCGTTTGGCGACTGCGCCCGATGCGGCGCGTTGCCGCGCGTTGCTGCTGGCTGCGGAAGCGCTGGAACATAATGCACCGGAAATATTGGCCGCCAATGCGCTTGATATGGTCCGTGCCGATGTGGAGGGGCTATCCGCCCCGCTGCTCAAGCGCCTGCGCATGACCAAGGAAAAGCTGACCGAGCTATGCGACGGCCTTCGCGCGCTCACCAAGCTACCCGACCCGCTGGGCAAAACGCAGCTGGCCACCGAGCTGACGCGCGGCCTTGAGCTATACCGCGTCACCTGCCCCATCGGCGTTATCGGTGTGATTTTCGAGTCGCGTCCGGATGCTCTGGTGCAGATTGCCTCGCTGTGCATCCGCAGCGGCAACGCCGTACTGCTCAAGGGCGGGCGCGAGGCACGCGAAACCAACCGCGAGCTTTTCCTGTTGATGGACCATGCCGCGCGCGCCGCCGGCCTTCCCGCAGGCTGGGGCACATTGCTGGAAACGCGCGATGATGTATCCGAGATGCTGCGCCTGGATGACTGCATCGACCTGATCATCCCCCGGGGCAGCAACGCGTTCGTCCGCTATATCCTCGACCACAGCCGCATTCCCGTGCTGGGCCATGCGGATGGCGTCTGCCATGTGTATGTGGACCGCACGGCCAACCTGGAAATGGCGCAGAAGATCGTTGTGGACGCGAAGGCGCAATACGTCTCCGTCTGCAACGCCGCCGAGACGCTGCTAGTACATGCTGATACCGCCGAAAAGGCGCTGCCGCTGCTCTACCAGGCGCTCACCCACGCGGGGGTATCGCTGCGCGGCTGCGACCGGACGTGCTCCATCATTCCCTGCAACGCCGCCGAGGACGCGGACTGGGACGCAGAATATCTCGACTACATCCTCGCGGTAAAGGTCATCGATTCACTGGATGAGGCGATTGACCATATCAACGCGCACGGCTCCGGCCATACCGACGCCATCGTTACCGAAGACGAGGCTGCCGCGAAAGCGTTCTGTGCCCGGGTGGACAGTGCGGGCGTCTATTGGAACTGCTCCACGCGCTTCGCCGATGGCTTCCGCTATGGCTTCGGCGCGGAGGTGGGCGTAGCCACCGGCAAGCTGCATGCGCGGGGGCCGATGGGCATCGAGGGGCTGTGTACCTACAAATACAAGATGATCGGCCATGGGCAGACCGTAGGCGCGGGCGTGCACTATACCCACAAGCCCCTATCGCATAGCTGCCCGCTGGAGGATACCGCCCCATGCTGATGGACATCGCCTGCCCCGTAGAGTTCCAGCGCTTCGAAGATGCGCGGTTCGGCGACGGGCGCAGGCAAGCGTACCTGACTTTCCTGAACGAATCCGAGCAGACCGTGACGGCGCTTTCCGGGCGGATGGCGCTGCGCGGCAGGGACGGCCGCCTGCTGGAGAAGCACGCCGTCTCTTTTTCTCGCCTCCAGGCCGCACCCGGCGCGCCGTTCACCTGTCACCTCGCGGTGGATGGTTTTCAGGACTTTGCGGGCGCCTCCGTCGCGGTGGAATCCGTTTCATTCGCGCAAGGCGAACCGTGGACGCTTGACACATCCCGCCTGACCGACTGCACGCCGCCACTGCTGCCGCCGGGGCCGCATCGCACGGCGCTGGTTGCGGTGGCCGGACCGGATGCCGCCTGCTATCCGGAGGCGCGCGGCGCGCTGTGGGTGTGCGTGTGCGGCCGGTTCAACCGCTGGCGCTGGCTGAACTGCCGCCGCTGCAAGCGGGACCGGAACGCGACGCTCACCGCCTTCACGCCTGAACGCACCCAGATCGCCTACGAGGATAAGCTCGCCGCGATCCGTGCGGAAGATGCCCGCCGTCTTCGGCAACAGGGGGGCCGATCGGAGACAAAAAAGCGGGAAGCCGCCGCATCTGTCAGGCAGCGGCAGGCCATTCGGGCTGTGCGGAGCGTCGTCACCCTTGCGGCAGTAACGGCAACGGTCGGTTTGCTGGTCTTCGGTGCCATGAAAGTCACCGCACGGATGCAGGCCGCCGCCCCGCCCGCCAGCGCCGCCGCGCACGATATCCTCACCCCGCTGTGATGTTTCCGTCACGTTTGCTTTTTTTGTTCAACCAGGCCAAGTGATTTCCTTGCCTGTCGGTATCCTTCTGTAGTATACTGACAACAGATCGAAGATAAAGGAGGCCGTACGCATGCCGCGTAAGACCAGACCCCTTGACATGATCGTCCGTGATCCATGGCTTCAGCCCTATGAAGCCGAGATTCGTTATCGTTTGGCGCGCCACGCCGCGATGCGCCGCAGGCTCCTGCCCAACGGCGGGCGGCTGCGCGACTTCGCCAATGGCCACTTGTTTTATGGCATTCATCTCACCAAGCAGGGCTGGGTGTATCGCGAATGGGCGCCGCATGCCAAGTCGCTGTACCTAATTGGCGATTTCAACGAGTGGAACCGTACATCCCACCCTTTGGTGCGGAAGGACGAGAACACCTGGGAGATCATGCTTCCGGGCGTAAAATCGCTTTCGCACGGGCAGAAGCTGCTGGTGCAGGTGGAGGGCGCGGACGGCATCAAGCGCGACCGTATTCCCCTGTACATCCGCCGCATCGCGCAGCAACCCAACAAGAGCTTTGTCGGCCAGATTTGGGCCCCGCATACGCCGTTTAAGTGGACGGACGCGATGTTCAGCCCCGTGCGCGCCAAGCCGCCGCTGATCTATGAGGCGCACATTGGCATGTCAAGGGAAGAAGGCGGCATCGGCACCTACGCCGAGTTTACGCGCGACATGCTCCCCCGCATCCAGAAGGCCGGCTATAACTGCATCCAGCTGATGGGCGTGATGGAGCACCCGTACTACGCTTCATTTGGTTACCAGGTAACCAACTTCTTTGCAGCCAGCCGCTGGTTTGGCACGCCGGAAGACCTCAAGACGCTGGTCAATACCGCCCACAGCATGGACATTGCCGTGCTGCTGGATTTGGTGCATTCGCATGCCAGCGGCAACTATGCCGAGGGCATCGCGGACTTTGACGGCACGGAGAAGCAGTTCTTCCACGTGGGCAGCAAGGGGCACCATACCGCATGGGGCAGCCGCGTGTTTGACTACGACCGGCCGCACGTGCTGCACTTCCTGCTCTCCAACATCAAGTTCTGGATGACAGAATACCATTTCGACGGCTTCCGGTTTGATGGCGTAACATCGATGCTCTACCAGGACCACGGCCTGGGCAAGGCGTTTGCCAACTACGACGACTACTTTGACGACAACCTCGACCTAGGCGCGTGCGTGTACCTGATGCTCGCCAATGAACTGGCGCACAGCCTCAAGCACAACGCGCTGACCGTTGCCGAGGATGTCAGCGGCATGCCGGGACTCTGCCTGCCGGTGCGCGAGGGCGGGTTCGGCTTTAGCTACCGCCTGGGCATGGGCGTGCCCGACTTCTGGATTCAGACGCTGGAGAAGCGCGACGAAGACTGGGATATGCACCGCCTCTGGCATGAGTTGACCACGCGCAGGCCGGGCGAGCCGGTAATCGGCTACAGCGAGAGCCACGACCAGGCGCTTGTGGGCGATAAGACGCTGATCTTCCGCTTGGCCGACGCCTCCATGTACACCGACATGGAGAAGAAGACCCACAACTACACCATCGACCGCGCGATCGCGCTAATCAAGATGATCCGCCTGATCACGCTGACACTGGCGGGCGAAGGGTACTTAAACTTCATGGGCAACGAGTTCGGCCACCCCGAGTGGATTGACTTCCCGCGCGAGGGCAACAATTGGAGCTACCACTACGCGCGGCGCCAGTGGTCGCTGCCCGCCAACCATAGCCTGAAATACGAGTGGATTAACGACTTTGACCGGGCGATGATCAACCTTGTCAAGGCGTGCGGCATCATGGAGGCGGAGGACCTGCAGAACCTGTGGGTCGATCAGGACCAGAAGATCCTTTGCTACCGCAAGGCCGGGCTGATCTTCCTGTTCAACTTCCACCCAACCCAGTCGCAGTCCGGATTCTTTGTGCCCGTGCGCATGCCGGGCAAGTGGCAGGTGCTCTTCTCCACCGACGAGGCGCGCTTCGGCGGCGAGAACCGCATCGACATGGACTACGTCTACCATACAGAGACCAACGGCAATGCACTTGGCGAAGGCTTCCGCATCTACACGCCCTGCCGCACGGCCATGGTGCTTGCCCAAAGGGGGTAAAATGCGCAAACGGCTGTTAGCCATTCTCGTCTGCGCGCTGCTGGCCACTACCGGTTGCGCGCAGGCCGCTTCCGCCACCGAGGTTACGATCCTCAAAATTGGCCAGGCCGATGCGATCATCATCACCAGCGGTGCGCATACGGTGCTCATCGATACCGGCGAAGATGAGGACGGCGCGGAAATCGTCGCGTTCCTGCGCAAGCAGGGCATCACCAAGGTGGACGCGCTGATCGTCACCCACTTTGACAAAGATCATGTGGGCGGCGCGGATACCGTGATCGACAGCGTAGCCGTCGCGGTGATCTATGACGCAAACTACGCATCTGACAGCAAGCAGTATGAGCAGTACACCGCGGCGATCGAAGCGCGCGGCGTTCCCCGCTTTCGCGTTGCTGCTGAGCAAACGCTCACCATTGGCAGTCTGTCACTCACGCTGTCGCCGACGGCGCTCTCCACCCAGGAGGACAACGATAACTCGCTCGTTATCTCCATGTCGGACGGCACTCACACGTTTTTCTTTGCCGGGGATGCCGAGGCGGCGCGCATTGACGAACTGCTACAGGCAGGCCTGTCCGAACATGACGTGCTGAAAATGCCGCACCATGGCCGCATCAAGCGGAACCTGGACGCGCTGATTGCCGCGATATCGCCGCAAATCGCCGTCATCACCGACTCGGATAAGAATCCGGCCGATCCTCAGACGCTGGCGCTGCTGGCCCAGCACAACATTGATACGCGCGAGACGCGCAACGGCAACATCACCATCCGCAGCGATGAGAAGGGACTTACTGTTTCGCAATGAACGACCTGACCATACAAGACCGCGTCAAGAGGCTCTACCAGCGCCACTTCGGCCCGGGCCACCTGATCCGCGACGCACAGGTGGCGCTCCGCTCTCTGGAAATCGAATGTGCCGCTCTCTCCCCCATTTCGGACGATGAGCCTCTCTTTGAGCCTCTAGGAAACGGGTTGTGCCGCCTGAACCTGCGGCCGCTTCTGCAAACTGGTCTGTCGCTGAAAACGGCATGCGCGATGTTTGTCCACACGGCAAGCCAGGTATCGGGCGACATGGCGGCGTTCCAGGCGGACCTGCACAGAATCCCCAGGGATACCGAAGAACTGGCCTGGGTTGACGCATACATTGCGGAGGGCTGCCCTTCGCAGCACCACAGCGACATTTACCGCGCCGCGTTCGCCCCGGCTTACCGGGTCGTTCTCAGCGCTTTTCAGGACGCGTTTGATGCCTTTCTGCGCATTGACAAGATGGAAAAAGGCATTGTGTCGATCGACGGGCCGTGCGCGTCGGGCAAATCTACGCTCGCGGCGCTGCTCGGTGCGATTTTCCATGCAAATGTGTTCCACGTAGACGACTTCTTCCTCCGGCCCGAGCAACGCACGCCTGAGCGCCTTGCCGAACCTGGCGGCAATATGGACCGCGAGCGCCTGCTGCGCGAGGTGCTGCTCCCGCTGCATGCGGGCGAGGATGTCACCTTCCAGCCGTACAACTGCGCCGTGCAGGTGCTGGAGCCGCCGGTGACCATCCCCTATGCGCCGGTTTCCATTGTTGAGGGCGTATACGGCCAGCACCCGTTGCTGCGTGACCTGTACACGCTCAAGCTTTTTACCCAGGTCAAGCCCGATACGCAGCTGGCGCGCCTGCTCGCACGCAACGGCGAGGCCTATTTGCGCCGCTTTATCGCCGAATGGATTCCAATGGAAAACGCCTATTTTGATGCATTCCATGTTGCCGAGGGGTGCGATCTCGTTCTGCCAGCCTCATAGGCCAAAATCTACACAAAAAGTTCACAAATGAACCCCCGTTCACTACTGGACAAATGCCTTCTTTTGGCATATGATGTCCTTAATCTCTCAATGAACGGGTGTTTAGTTTTGAAAGTATTACGAGATGACGTGCGCCAGCGCATCCTGGATGCTGCCCGGGAGGAGTTTCTCCTCTCCGGCTTTGCCCGCGCGTCAATGCGGGCCATCGCCGCGCAGGCGGGCATGACCGTTGGCAACATCTACCTGTACTTTGCCGGCAAGGAACAGCTCTTCGATGCGCTGGTGGGCGATACGGTCCGCCAGGTGCATACGCTGATGCAGCTCTCCTCGGCATCGGATGAGGGACTGCGCTGGCTGGCGGACGGCCTGCACAGCGTGTTTATGCGAAACCGCGTGGAGTTCCTGATTCTTATCTCCCGCAGCGACGGCTCCAAGTACGAAAACCTCAAGGAAACCATCATCGACTTTGCCCGACGAAAGCTGCCCGAACAGTTTCACCATCCGGACAACGAAGGGCTCTTCAGCCCCGTCGCGGTTGCGCTGATCGAAGGGCTGCTGGATATCTTTAACCATTGCCCCGACGATGAGGCAAAGCTCACGGCCGACCTATACCGGTTTCTGAACTACATGCTGACCGGGCTGGTAACCCGGCGGCGCACGGAGGTACTGCCATGCGAGGATTGACGGACTTTCTCCTGCGGCATCGAAAGGCGACTCTCGCCTTCTTTGTCATCGCGCTGCTCATCAGCGGCGTGCTCACCCTGACCGTCTCGGTGAACTACGACCTAACCAAGTACCTGCCCGAAAGCTCGATGACCAAGCGCGCTATCTCGGAGATGGAGCAGAGCTTCGGCTACAGCGGCACCGCACGGATCATGGCCGAGGATATCTCCGTGCCGGAGGCGCTCACGCTGAAGGAAGAGATGCTTGCCGTTTCCGGGGTCAAGAGCGTGCTCTGGCTGGATGACGCGGCCGATCTTGCCAAACCACTGGATTCGCTGCCTGCCGCTACGGTGGAGCAGTTCTATAAGGACGGCGCGGCGCTGTTCCAGGTGACGTTTGTTGAATTTGATTACGCCACCTCCACCGGTGATGCCATTGCATCGCTGCGACAGCTGCGCGGCGGCAATCTGCTCATCTCCGGCAATGCCGAGGAATCGCGCAACATGCGCGCGCAGCTGGCAACGGAGATCTTCACGATCTTCTTGTTCGTGGTGCCCTTCTGCGTCATAATCCTGATGGCCGCCTCCACAGCGTGGGTCGAGGCTCCGCTGTACCTGCTGGTGTTGCTGGTCTCGATTGCACTGAACATGGGCACCAATGCCCTCATGCCCAGCATTTCCTTCATCACCAACTCAATGGCGGCAGTGCTGCAGCTGGCGATATCGCTGGACTACTCGCTCTTCCTATTCCACCGCTACATCGAGGAACGCGACGCGGGCAAGGAGGCGAAAGAAGCGATTCTCAGCGCGACACGGAAGTCGCTCAACTCCATCCTGGCCAGCGCGCTGACGACCATCGCAGGTTTCCTCGCGCTGGTGCTGATGGAATACAGCATTGGCCGTGACATCGGTTTGGTGCTCGCCAAGGGGATTACCATCAGCCTCTTCACCGTGCTCACGCTGATGCCGGTGCTGATCTATATGATGCGCAACGTTATTGACAAAACGCGCCACAAGCGGTGGGTGCCCTCGTTCCGCAAACTCGGAAACGGCGCGCTGAAAAGCCGCTGGATCATCATCATTGCGCTAGTGATCGTCATTGTACCCACCTACCTGGCCTCTACGCAGAACACTTTCCTCTATGGCGACAACTCCGGCACCGCGCAGGGCGATACCGCGCAGGAGCGGGACAGCATCACCGACCGGTTTGGCGTGTACAACCCGGTTGTGCTGCTCGTGCCCTCGGGCGATCTGGCATCCGAGGTTGCGCTGGCGGATGATCTTGTGGCGCAGGACGCCGTCAGCGGCGTGCAGGCGCTGGTGACGCTGGCCGACCCTCAGCTGCCGCGTGAGCTGCTCCCCCAAAGCCTCGTCAGCCAGTTTGAAAGCGAGCGCTATAGCCGCCTGGTGGTGATGCTCAGCGTATTCGGCGAAGGGCCGGAACTGGACCTCGCGACGAGTGCGGTCACCGCCGCCGCAGAGCAGTACTACCCAGGCGATTGGCTGGCGGTCGGCCTGCCGACGAGCCTTTCTGATATCCGTACCAGCGTGGAAAACGACGGCCAACGCGTGCAGCTGATCTCCATCCTGGCGGTGGCTGTGATCGTGCTGCTGGCGTTTCGCTCGATTACGATCCCGGTGTTGCTGGTTGCACTCATCCAAAGCGCGATCTGGATCAACATGTCCGTCCCCTATTTCAACGGCACGCCGCTGGTCTACATCGGCTATCTGGTGATCAGCAGCCTCCAGCTTGGCGCAACGATCGACTATGCGATCCTGCTGACCAACCGCTATATGGACGATCGAAAGCTGCACACGCCGCGCGAAGCCGCAATCTCCGCGCTGTGCGCCGCGGGCCCCTCGGTGCTGGTCTCCACACTGATCCTGGCTGGCGCGGGCTTTGCCGAGGGCATTCTCTCCAAGGTCGCGCGCATCAGTGAAATCGGCCTGCTGCTGGGCCGAGGCGCGCTGCTCTCGGGAGGCCTGGTGCTCATTGCGCTGCCGCCGCTGCTATGCCTGCTAGATAAGGTCATCATGCTTGGCACGCTCAAATCGAAGGGAGAGATAAAAGAATGAAAAAGCTGCTTACCGCGCTGATCGCGCTGTCTCTGCTGGCCGTGCCGGCGCTTGGCCTTGGCGAAATCATCAAGGATGAAACGGTGTACGCGCTGCTCACCGCCTCCGGGGTGGAGAAGACCGTGTACGTTGTCAGCCATATCGACACGCCGGAGGACGGCGAATACACCGACCACGGCACCTATGCCAGCGTTGCGCCGATGACGCGCGCGGCGACGCCCGTAATCGACGGCAACACGGTGACCTGGACGCTGCCCACTGATCCCGAAGGGTTTTACGCCATCGGCAAGATGGACGAGGCCCAGTTACCCTGCCGCTTTGAACTGGCCTACACGCTGGGCGGCGCGGAGATTGATGCCAAAGACCTTGCCGGCCAGAGCGGGCAAGTAACGCTGACGCTGCGCGTTCAGCCGAACCCCAATGCCGGTGAAGCGTTCCGCACCAGGTACGCGGTGCAGGCGCAGATTCCGCTGTCGCTCGCGCACGTGTCGGATATCGACGCCCCGGGCGCGGCGGGTGCGCTCGTCGGCCAGACGCGCACGCTGACCTACACCGTGCTGCCTGGGCAGGAAGCAGAGTTCACACTTTCTTTCACCGCGCGGGATTTCCAGATGGACTCGATCACCATCGCGCTGGCCCCGATGGACATCGGCGGTATGCTGGGCATCGACCTGTCCGAGCTGATCACACAGGCCGAAGCGCTCGTATCCGGCACGCATCAGCTGGCCGATGGCGCGGCTGCCCTGGAGACCAACCTGAACACCATGTTGACCGCACTGGCCACGCTGAATGAAGGCGCGCAAGCCCTTGCCAGCGCCCAGGCGCAGGTGGCGGACGGCGTCACCGCCTATGTGAGCGGCGCGGAAACGGCCCTCGCCACCATCGCCGAGCAGGCCGCGACGCTGAACACCTCCGTTACCGCGCTAATCGCACAGCTTCCGGAAGCCATGCGCCTGCCTTTTAAGCAGCTCGCCGACGGTGTCAGCGCATTCGCACAGGGTACCAGCGACGCCTACACGCAGGTATCGGCAGGTGGCGCACAGCTGCTCACAGGCCTGACGGCGCAGACGGAAGGCACCGCTACCTATGCCGCCGGAATGCAACAGCTCTCGGACGGCCTGACCGCACTGCCTGCCGGCCTCACCGCGCAAACTGAGGGCACCGCGCAGCTTGCCGCCGGCCTGGACACTGTCTCCACTTACCTCGACGATTTCTCCGCGCTCACCGCCACCGATACCATCCCCTCGTTCGCAAGCCCCGAACACCCGGCCCGCACGGTCCAGTTTGTTTACATGACCGAAGCCATCACCAAGCCCGCCGAAGCAGGCGCGCCCGTGCAGGCCGAGGCCGCCAAGACATTCTGGGACCGGTTGGCGGATCTGTTCAAGTGAGAGGGGCGGGGGACGCCAGGAGGCTCTGCCTCCTGGACCTCCGCGAAGGGCTTTGCCCTTTCGAAACCCATGTTGCGCTCACGCGCGGGTGGGGTTTTTGAGGGCAGAAGTCGCACTCTGTGCGGGTGCGTGGGTTGAAACTCCGCTAGCTCCAGCCAATCTAGGTCGGAAAGCCCGTCTTCCCCCACGTAGGCCTCGAATTTCTTGCACTCACCCTCATATAAGCTTTTCACTGTCAAACCCATCCCCGCAAAAACGGAGATGGGTTTGTTGCATTACTCCCCCTCCCCCGCGCCCTTTTTCGCAAAGAACTTGCCCATTTTTCCCATTGGGTGTATACTCTTCCACAAGAAAACCTACTAGGAGCGTAACCATGTCAAGACAATTAGAGGGATTGGTCACCATCATCACGGGCGCGGCGCAGGGCCTGGGCGAGGCGCTTGCCATTCGTTTGGGCGAAGAGGGCAGCCGCGTCATCGTCGCGGATATTAACCTGGCGGGCGCTCAAGCCGTTGCCGCGCAGCTGCCCGATGCTATCGCGGTGCAGGTGGACGTTACCGATTTTGCCCAGTGTGAGGCGATGGCCAAGGCCGCCATCGACCAGTATGGCCGCATCGACCGCCTTGTCGCGAATGCGGCGATCGTCCTGTCCGGTCCGATTACTGAGCTGACCAGCGCGGCCTTCCGCAAGGTACTGGACGTAAACCTGCTGGGCTGCTTCAATAGCTGCAAGGCCGTCGTGCCGCAGATGCTCGCCCAGGGCGGTGGCGCGATTGTGGAGATCAACAGCAAGAGCGGCAAGAAGGGTTCAGCAAGCAACAGCGCCTACGCGGCCAGCAAGTTCGGCGGCGTCGGATTGATCCAGAGCCTCGCGCTGGAACTGGCCGAGAAGAACATCCGCGTCAACGCGGTATGCCCCGGCAACATGCTCGATTCCCCGCTGTGGGTCAACTCCCTCTTCCAGCAGTACGCGCGCAACCAGGGCATCACGCCTGAAGAGGTGCGCGAAAAATACATCCATCAGGGGCCGATGAAGCGCGGATGCAGCTACCAGGATGTCGCCAACCTGACGATGTTCCTGCTCTCCGATGCCTCTTCCTACATGACCGGCCAAGCCATCAACGTGACGGGCGGTCAGCAGCTGACCTGATCCCGCAAAGGAGTATCATGCGAAAGACTATCGCCATCGTGCTGTCCCTCCTGCTGTCGCTGTCCGCCTGCACCGCGCTGGCGGAAGCCCTCCAGACCGAGATGCTGTTCCTGCCGGACGGCATCTGGACATTGATCGGCCCCGACACCTGGCAATATGTCACCCAAAGCGCAACCCATTTATCCGCGGATCAGCGCGCGATTGCCGAGGATTTGGGCCTTGAGGTGACGGACGAGGCACTGCCCTCCGGTGTGGCGCTGACCCTGGAGCATCTGTCGTTGCTCTACCCCGGCGCGGAATCGCTGTTTTCGCTGCCGGAAATACTGCCCGAGTCTGGGACGCAGCCCGTGACAGGTTCGTCGCTGGGGCTGGTGCAGTTTGAGCTGACCGGCGAATGGTACTACGGCGATGATGGCGTGCTCTATTACCGACATACGGCGCTAAGCGCCCCGGTAACAGCGGCTCAGGTCTTCGCAGAGCTCAATGGTCCCAAGGTACCTACGCCCGCAAGTGAGAAGATCATCTACCTGACCATTGACGACACGCCCGGCGAGTACACCATGGAGATGCTGGCCATGCTGGACCAGCTGGATATCAAGGCGACGTTCTTCATCGTCGGCGCGTTTGCCAAGCGGGACCCCATCTTTGTTCGCGCCATCTACGAGCGCGGCCATGTGCTGGCCAACCACTCGTATTCGCATGACGCGGAGATCCTCTCGTCCAACTTCCGCGCATGCCTTAACGACTTCAAGCGCTGCGAAACGGCTGTGGCGGAAGCGCTCGGTTTCCGGGTACCGATGCCCATCCTGCGCATCCCCTACGGTGGGTCAACCATTCCCGTCTCTTTCCGCACACAGTTGCAGCAAAACGGCTATATGTGGATTGACTGGAACGCGCTAAACGGCGATACCGAGGCGGCCATTACCTCCGACAAGGCGGCCGTGGACCGGGCCATCTCCACAGCCAAACGGTACGACGGCTCTATCGTGATGCTGGTGCACGACGGCAAAAAACGCACCATCCGCACACTGCCTGAGTTGGTCGAGTATTTCAAAGCGCAGGGCTACGAGTTCCGCACGCTGACGACAGATATCGAGACCATTCCCGGCGTGCGCATGGGCTTCCCGAAGTGAACAGGGTTTAGCAAATGGACGGGCAGTTTGCCCGTCCATTCTTTAATTATCACATAATCTTCCCAGGCATTTCGATTGTTTTCCCGCACATTGTATAGTATAATAGAGTAACTATACTCTCGACAGGTGGTGTCCCCGTGGCAGATAGTCGCCCACGCTCATTCCCTTCCATCCGCACAACCATCATGCTGACAGTCGGTGTTATATTTCTTTCAATGTTTATCATTCTATATGTTGTGTTCTACAACAGCATGGAGAAGTTGCTGGTGGAACGCGAGGTGGACAGCCTGCAGAGTCAGGTTGAAATGGCGGAGCGGATTCTGCATTCGTCCGTGGAGTTTTTGCCCACCGTCGCACAGGATTGGGCGTTCTGGGACCTTGACTACGCGTTTTTGCAGGGCGAGAATGACGCCTTTGCCGACGAGTATCTGGGCGACTATCCGCTGGCGCTCTACCGCCTGAACTTCATTGCCTACTTCTCGCCTGACCAATCCACCTACTACGCGCACGCTTATGACCCCTATGGCTCCGAGTTTGATACTTCGTCCGCCCATTTGGCGTCGCTGCTCGCGTCCGTACCCACGCTTTCCACCGATAATGGGACAGGCCTATCCGGCTTCACCATCATCGAGGAGGATGTCTATTACCTCTCCGTCTACCCCGTCCTGCGCACCGACATGACCGGCCCTTCCGCGGGTACGCTGGTGTTCGGCCGCTTCATTGGCCCCAGCGAAGTAAACTCCCTGACGGAGAGCACCGGCATTCCCTTCGCCCTTAGGTCGCTGGCTGACCTGGACCTCACTCTGAGCGAGCGCGCCAGCCTTCTTGGCCAGGGCAGCCTTGTCATCACGCAGGGTGAATCCGCGTCCGTGTACAAGATCCTGACCGACTTCTACAGCCAGAAGAGCATGGTCATCGCCATCAACGCCGACCGTTCCCTCTACCAGCAGGGCAGCAGCTTCATCAGCGTGACCATGCTGGTGCTGGCGGTCTGTTGCATCGCGATGCTCGCAGCCATCCTCCGCCTGCTCAGCCGCATTATCATTAGGCCCCTCACCTCCCTTGCCACCGAGGTCAACGCGCTGGACATGGATGCCTTCCAGTCCACGCTGCCCATACGCGGTACAAACCGAGAAATGCGCAACCTGACCGTCGCGGTCAACGACATGCTCACGCGCGTGAAGTCAGCCCGCGATACCATTCAGAAGAACAGCCACGCGCTGTTCTATCAGGCCAACTTTGATCCGCTGACGGGCCTTCGCAACCGCCAGAGCACCGTAGCGCTGCTCAACGAGTGCATTGAAAACGCGCGCGGCGGCGTCATTTCCGTCTTCTTTTTCGATCTGAACCGCTTCAAGGTCCTCAACGATACGATGGGCCACACCGAGGGCGACCGCTTCATTCGGACGCTGGCCTCCACGCTGCGGGAAACGTTCCAGAACGGCCCGTTCCTCAGCCGCATGGGCGGCGATGAGTTTGTCATCATCGTGCATGATCTGGCCATGCCCAGGGACCGCGCGCGCTTCGCCGAGAAGATTGCCGCGCTCTTTGAAAACCCCTTCATCATCCGCGAAAGGCAGATCACCGTCACCGCCTCCATTGGCTGCAGCTGCTATCCCGCCGACGGCGCGGATGCCGATACGCTGCTGAAGAATGCGGAAATCGCGATGTTCAGGGCCAAAGAGGCGGGCGATGTGCTCTATGTCCCCTACGAGGCCGCGATGCAGGTTGCTTTGCAGCGCCACATTGACAACGAAAACAGGCTGCGCCGCGCGGTACTGCAGCAGAACTGCGTGGATTTCCGCGCCTATTTCCAGCCCAAGGTCAGCGCGAAAACGCGCGAGGTGGTTGGATGCGAAGCGCTGATGCGCTGGCTGGAAAATGAGCGCCTCGTCCCGCCGATGGACTTCATCCCCATCGCCGAGGAGTCCGGCCTGATCATCCCGCTCACCTGGTGGATGATCCGCGAATGCTGCCGCCTGGGCGTGGAGTTCGCCAAGGAAGGCTACTTTGGCCCTATTTCCATCAACGTGACGGCGCAGGTGCTGCTGCATGAGGATTTCCTCTATGTTGTGCAGCGCGCCGTGCATGATTCCGGCATCGACATCCGCCGCCTGGATATAGAGATTGTCGAGGGCACGCTGGTGGAGGATGTGGACCGCGTGAACGCCGTGCTGGCCGAGCTGCATAGCCTGGGCATTCAGATTTCTGTTGACGACTTCGGCACCGGCTACTCGTCGCTAAGCTATCTGTACAAGATATCACTGGACCGGCTAAAGATCGACCAGTCGTTCGTTTCCCGCATCAATGTCAGCGAAGAGGACCGGGCGATCGTCAATGCCATCATCGCCGTGGCGAAGAGCCTGCACCTGAGCCTGACGGCCGAAGGCGTGGAGGACGAGGCGCAGTTTGAATTCTTGCGCCATGCGGAGGTGGAGGAGATCCAGGGATACCTGTTCAGCAAGCCCGTACCCGCCGATGCGTTCATCGCGCTGGTGAAGAAGTTCCGAAAGGGCTAAGGAGGCCTTCACCATGTTCGATACCGCGGCGTTTGTAACCTATATCCTCATCACCGCGTTCACGCCCGGACCCAATAACATTATGTCGATGAGCAATGCAAGCCGCCTGGGCTTTCGCAAAAGCTTCCCCTTCAATTTGGGTATACTGATGGGCTTCTTCCTGGTGACGGGGCTTTGCACGCTGTTCAGCAGCCTCCTATTTGCGGTCATGCCAAAAATAAAGATCGTCATGCAGGTCATCGGCGCGGCTTACATGCTCTACCTCGCCTGGAAGACCTGGCATGACGCTTCGGACTTTCAATCCGATGGGGCGCAGCTCGGCTTTGTCTCCGGCGCACTGCTGCAATTCATCAACCCCAAGATATATATCTACTCCGTGACCTTGATGTCCGCCTACATCCTCCCCCATTTCAGCGACTTCGGTCCGCTGCTGGGCTTTATAGCGGTGTTGTCCTTCACCGGCTTTGCCTCGACCATCTGCTGGGCGCTTTTTGGCAGTGCGTTCAAGAGCCTCTTTTCCGGCTCCGGCAAAAGCCGCGTGCTCAGCGCGGTGATGGCACTGCTGCTGGTCTATTGCGCAGTGTCGCTCTTTCTCTAGAGGAGATCAGCGCTCCTTCTTTCCGCCCCGCTTCGCCATCTTGTTTTGGTACATCAGCTGGTCCGCGCGAGAGACGATGACCTCCACCGACTCCGTACTTGCCGCCGATAGCTCCGTGATGCCATGGCTGATCGAGAGTATATAGGGCGCTTTCCCCGCCGCGTTGAACGCGGCGATCCTCTCGTTGATGGTCCTCATGATTCTTTCCGCCACTTCCGTTTTGCAGCGCAGCAGAAGCAGGAACTCGTCCCCGCCCCAGCGGCAGATGGCGTCACTCTTGCGGATGCTGGCGCGCGCAATCTGCACGATGTTATTGATCATCTGGTCACCTACGTCATGCCCGAAAGTATCATTGACATACTTCAAGCCGTCCAGGTCGATGAACACCAGGCTGCCGTCCTCCGGGTTGTTCCCCGTGCGACCGACGATCTCGCGCATGATCTTGTGGCCCCACTCACGGTTGTATACCCCGGTCAGTCCATCTGTCGACGCATAATACTGCAGCTGTTGCTCGTATTCTTTCTGGTGCGTGATCTCGGTCGCCGTCTCAATGTGCACGGTCCGGCCGTCAATCCACTTGATGAACGCATCCTTGATCAGATACCACTTGTTCGTCAGCGTGTTTTGAAACTCCCACGTGTAATATTTTCCGGTTTCCATGTATCCCTCTGCCAGCATCTTAGGAATCGGGCAGAACGGGCATGGTCCGGTCATATCCTTTTGCAGCAGCTTCCAGCATGTGCCCCCGGTAAACTCCTCCGCGTCCCGGCCCATCGCATCGGCCAGAGTCTTGTTAAGGAACACGATTTCATAGGTATTCACATCATTGACGTAAATGATGTTTTCGATGCTGTCGGAGATGGTTTGCAGAATCTCGGCGCTGCGGCCTATCTTCTGTTCGTTGTTGCGCCGCACCAGCAGTGCCAGGATGATTCCGGATAAGCTCTTGAGCAGGTTGATTTCCATCCGGCTCCATTTGCGATATTCTTTGCAATCGTCAAAGCCGATATAGCCCAGCGGTTTCCCCTGGTGCGCCATCGGCATAATGGCAAGGGATTTGATGCCCTGCGCCTCCAGAATCTCCCGATCCCCATCCGGAAGGTTGCGGACATCATCGGTGATATACATGCCGCCATTGACGATGGCGTCATAGTTATAGTCTGCCTTTTTGAGATTCTGCAGGTCCTGGATGGCCGGTTCCTCGCCCGGGCCGCACCACTCATAGGTGTTGCGCGTATACTCCGCCGATATCTCCTCAAAGATATATGCACGGCTGACATGCAGCCAGCTGCCGACATACGCCAGGATGCCGGTGATGGCATCGTCCACATTGCTGACCTGATTGGACATCTGGAAAACGGTGCCCAGCATGTTGTTGACATCCACCGCGGACAGCTCATCCTCAGCCGTGTCGTAGATGTACATGACGATGCACTGCGCGCCCTGCACCTCCACAAGGTTGGCGGAGATGGTCACTAGCAGCGGCGCGTCTTCGTGGTTTAAAATATCGGCCTTATAGTCCGTAACGAACCCGGATATCTGCAATGGGCCAAAAAGGCTGGCGCGACGATCCTCGGTCTGAAAGCGCAGCAGGTCATCCAGGCAGCCGGGCTGTGCCCCTTCGCGCAGACTATCGCTGACCAGCAGTGGGTTCATCATCAGCATCGCACTTGGGTTGGCAAACACCAGCGGGTACTTCTCGCTGTTCTCGCAGACGATCACTGGCATTTGAATGTTCTTAAATGTATTGAGGAAAAAATTTTTTGCCATCTGCTGGCTGTTTTCCGGCACGACAAACGCTCCTTCATACGAGTTCAATGGATGAACGGCTTGCTGCCGCCCTGCAACAACGCCCCTCATTATAGCCTAAAAACTGAAAAAAGCAAATGTCCCGCTGGTTTTTCTTGCTTATTCATTGTATAATGTTTTGTCGCAATCTTTCGTTGCGCTGCATCCAATCATGTGACGAAAAATGGGAGGCGTAACCATGGCGCAAAACAGGCCGGGGCCCCTTGCGGAGATCGAAAACCAGCTGCTGTACAATCGTCTGCTGCTGGAAGTGTGCCCCAGCGATCTCATCCTGTTTGACCGGGACCTGCGCTATCTGGTCGGAACAGGCAGCCTTGTCGCCAAGCAGTTTGGCTTTACCGACCCCACTGAATTACAGGGGCTTCCCCTTAAAGATATATTCGGCAGCGCTGTCTCCGCGGCATGGGTGCGGGAGACCTCCGCTCGCTGCGGCGAGGTGCTGCTCACCGGTAAGCCTTTGCAGTACACCGATGCGATGGACATGCTTTCCGGAGACCGCCGCCATTTCAGCATTACCATTACCCCGGCGGCAGGCACGGGCAAGGAACCGCTGGGCATCGTACTGTTGATGCATGATATCACCGAACTGGTCCACGTCAAGGAAGAAGCGGAGGCCGCCTCGCAGGCGAAAAGCAACTTCCTCACCAACATGAGCCATCAGATTCGCACGCCGATGAACGCGATCCTCGGCATGAGCAGCCTGCTCAACCTGACGGAGCTGAACGATCAGCAGCGCGGCTACGTCCGCAATATCCTCAACGCGTCCGATTCGCTCATCGCGCTGATCGATGATATTCTTGACTTTTCCGATATAGACGCACAGAAAACTGAGTTACACCCACAGCCCTACAGCCTGCTGTCGCTGATTGGCGATGTGACCAACGTGACCAACCTGCGCGCCGCAGAAAAAAACTTGACCTTCATCACCGATATCGACCCACAGCTCCCCTCCCGCCTGGTTGGCGATGAGTTGCGCATCAAGCAGATTGTGGGCAACATCCTCTCCAACGCGGTAAAGTACACGGCCACAGGCGTCGTTTCGCTGAGCGTCGGCTTTGAGCCTATCGAAGCGGGCATCGCCCTGCTCTTCCGCGTGCAGGATACGGGCGTCGGCATCAAGAGTGCCGCGCTCCCGGACCTGTTTTCCGCCTTCTACCAGCCCGATAGCCAGATGAGCCAGGGACTTCAGGGCACGGGACTGGGCCTTGCCATCTGCAAGGAGCTGGCGGAATCTATGGGTGGTACCATCGATGTCATCAGCGAATACGGCGTAGGCAGCACGTTTACCGTCAGAATACCGCAGGCAGTCGTGGGCTCCGAAAAAATCGTGACGCTTGATGAACCCGGGCGCAAGCGCGCGCTGATCTTCGGCAACAGCCCAGCAAGCGATGCGCTGGAGGCTACGCTGCTGCGGCTCTTCATCAAGTATGATTACGTCCGCGACGCACAGTCCTTCCGGGATGCGGTTCGCGCCAACGCATACTCCCATATCTTTTATTGGCCCGGCCCTTTCCAGGAAACTGTGTTCGCCGAGCTGGGCCGGTTGAACAACACCAGCAAAATCGCGGTCAAGGGCCTTTCCGATGTCGAGCAGGACACTGGCGAAGGCATCAGCGTGCTCCAAATGCCGCTGCTAATCAGCGAAGTGGTTCGCCTGATCAACAACCACAGCCTGGCCGCGGCGTGTGGTTCCGTCCCCGAGCAGACGCCACTCGGTTCCTTCCAGACGGTGAACACGCGCGCGCTGATCGTGGATGACAACGAAATCAACCTGCTGGTGGCGCTGGAGATACTGCGCATGTACGGCATGGCGGTCGATACAGCGCTCAGCGGCCAGGAGGCGATTGACCTCTGCGTGCAAAACACCTACGATATCATCTTCATGGACCATATGATGCCGGAGATGGATGGGATTGAGGCGACCGTGCGAATTCGCGCGCTCAGCCCCGCGTATCAGGCCACGCCTGTTATTGCGCTGACCGCCAATGCCATCGCCGGTGTGCGGGAACAGTTCATACAGAGTGGCCTGTCGGACTTCCTGGGCAAGCCCATCCCCGTGGAGGAACTTAACCGCATCCTGCTCAGCTGGCTCCCGGCCGACCGCATCCGGCGCACGCTGCCCGCCGCGCCGCAGATCGCCGACGTTTCGCTGCATTCACAGGCGCTGTGCACCGTACAGAGCATGACGACGCTACAGGTGAAAGACGCGCTCGGCCACATCGGCGGTTCTGAAGATACATACCTGTTGATCCTGCAAACTTTCCTGAGCAACGCGCACCGTAAGGCCGCGCTGCTGCGCGCGTTCCTGGCATCTGGCGACTGGGACAACTACCGCATAGAGGTGCATAGCCAGAAGAGCGCGCTGTATAATATAGGCGCAAAGGATCTTTCTGAAAAAGCACGCAGGCTCGAACTTGCCGTTTTAAAGAACAACCTTGCATATGCCGAGCAAAACACGGAGAATTTCCTGAGCGAACTGGAGGCTCTTTGCGGGCAGCTCTCCGCAGCACTCCCCAACACGAAAAAAAAAGCGGACAAGCTGCCGCTGCCTGCCGAGCTGCATGAGCGCGTCATCCCCGACCTTCACACCGTGGCCGAGCTGATGGACGCACTGGAAAACGACCAAGCAATGGAGATTCTGCAGGAAATGATCCGCTACGACCACGGCTCCGTGCGCAACCAGCGCTTGGCGGATGTTCTCGCCGCCGTGGATAATTTTGATTATGATAGGGCTTCCGGCATGCTGCTTGCGCTGCTGGAGGACGGAAATGATGAGGACCACCATGAGCCATGAGCTGGAGAAAGCCACCGTGCTGGTGGTGGATGACGACCCCACCAACCTACGATTTCTCAATGAGATTCTAAAAGAAGACTATCATCCCTTTTTGGCACCGTCCGGGGAGCGCGCGCTGATGTTCCTGAAGACGCGCATTCCTGACCTGATCCTGCTGGATGTGGAAATGCCGCAGATGAACGGGTATGACGTAATCCGCACCATCAAACAGAACCCCACCTGGGTTGACATCCCCATCGTGTTCCTGACCGGTCAGGAGGGGCGCGACAAGGAGCAGATGGCGCTGGACTTGGGTGCGGTCGACTACATCCTCAAGCCCATTTCCGCCGGGATTGTCAAGTCCCGCGTGGGCCTGCATATCGAGCTGGAGACCTACCGCAAGAGCCTGGAGCGGATGGTCGATGTTCGTACGTCGCAGCTGCGCCGCACGCAGGACGCGATCCTGGATATCCTGGCAAACATGACCTCCTTCCGCGACAATGAGACCGGCCAGCATATCAAGCGCACCACGGTTTACGCGGAGCTGCTGATCGCCAACCTGCGCAAGAAGAACCACCCCCGCTACCAGATTGACGACCGCTATGCCGAGAGCATCTCCAAGGCCGCGAAGCTGCACGACATCGGCAAGGTCGCCGTGCCGGACAACATCCTGCTCAAGCCCGCACGGCTCTCCAGCCTGGAGTTTGAGCTGATCAAGCAGCACACGGTCTACGGCGCACAGATTCTGGATGCGGCAATTGAGGGCCTTGGCCCGGGCGATTCTTCGTATTTCCTGACCGTCGCGCGCGAGATCATCGCCACGCACCATGAAAAATGGGACGGCAGCGGCTACCCCAAGGGGCTTTCGGGCGAGAACATTCCGCTTTCCGGCCGCATCCTCGCCATTGTGGACGTTTATGACGCGTTGATTTCCCACCGGCCGTACAAGCCCAGCTTCCGGCACGAGGCGGCCATCAAGACCATCATTGAGGACGCGGGCACGCACTTCGACCCCACGCTCGTCGACCTCTCGCTCAACGTGTTTGACCAGTTCCGCGACATCGCCCACAAGCACCAGGACAAGCCCAACTCGTTCATCGGGATCAACGACTACAGTTCATAACCGCCTCCTGCGCCAAAGCAAAAGCGCCCAGCCAGAATGGCGGGGCGCTTTGCATATGTTGTAGTGGTCACACGGTCCGAAGAACCATGCCCTCGTCAATCAGCTGCTGCTCCACCTCCGGCTCCAGTTCCCCATCGGTGATCGTCAGATCTACACCAGACAGCGGGCAGATGGACATGAATGCGTTGTTGCGGAACTTGGACTGATCGCAAAGCATCACGCACTTGCGCGAATTCTGAATCATCAGCCGCTTGATAGCGACTTCGTCGATGCTGTAATCCATAAATCCAGTCTTGGGCTTAACGGAATCCGCCGACATGAAGGCGATCTCCACGTACAGGTCGCGCAGCGTGTTCTCCGCGAAGCTGCCCACCAGCGAGGCCGTCGTCTTCTTCAGCATGCCACCGGCTACAATCAGGTCATTGGTGGTGCGCTGGGAGATTTCATACGCGACGCCGATGTCGTTGGTCAGCACCGTCAGCTTGGAGAACGCGTCCAGCCGGGAGGCCAGCTCCCGCATCGTGGTACCCACACCGATATAGATGGTGCTGCCATCGCGAATCATATCCAGTGCGGCCTGGGCGATGCGCTCCTTCTCGGGCTTGCACATGCGGTGGCGCAGGGAAATCGGCACATCCTCAATCGCGGGCTTCACAAGCGAGATGGCTCCACCGTGCGTGCGCTTGAGCTGCTTGTTTTCATCCAAATAGATCAAATCGCGTCGTACTGTGGCCTTGGAAACGCCCAATCTGTCGCAAAAGTCTTCAATTGAAACCACATGCATCTCTTCGACGATCTCCAGAATCTTCTCATACCGCTTCTGCTTAATCAAAACCGTTCCCCCATCGCTTATTTATTGGGATTTTCTACAGAAGCCCGGCATCGCCCCGCATAAAACCCGATCATATTGTATATCTTTTCTCTTCGCACGTCAATTGGTTTGAGCGCATTTGTAAAAATTTGGCCTCTTTTGAGGCGTATATCATTGACTTTTTCCCCTATTGTCGCTGATTTTTCCCCTTGACTGCTCGCAAGGCTTTACCCGCAAACAAAAAGCTGCACCAAACCGGTGCAGCTGGCAAAACCAAGCAATGGTATTTTTATGTTTTCTTTCTCTTTCCTATCCGGTACAGCAGCATCAGCACCCCGCAGATGACCGCCATCACCAGGATGCCGCCCAGCATGCCATAGAGCATCACCGGCAGCGTTGAAACCATCGCGTTAAAGTCGATACGAAGCTGAGTATTCATGGTTGCTCTCCTTTCAGCTCACACCTTACAGCATGCCTTCAATCATCTTGATTACCAAACCGCCTGCGATTACCGATGCGATCTGCCCGGCCACGTTCGCGCCTGCCGCGTGCATCAGCAGAAAATTCTGCGGATCTTCCTTCAGGCCCATCTTGTGAATAACGCGTGAGGACATCGGGAACGCGGAAATACCCGCCGCGCCAATCATCGGGTTAACCTTGTTCTTGGCAAACAGGTTGATGAACTTGGCAAACAGCACGCCGCCCGCCGTGTCCATTACAAATGCGATTAGGCCCAGGCCCATGATCACCAGCGTTTCCCCCGCCAGGAACTGGTCGGCCACCATGCCCTTGGCCACAACGATGCCCAGCAGGATGGTGATTAGGTTCGCCAGCGCGTTCTGTGCCGTATCGGACAGTGAGTTGAGCACGCCGCACTCGCGGATGAGGTTTCCAAACATCAGGAAGCCGACCAGCGCCACCGACCGCGGCGCAATCAGGCCCGCGATCACCGTCACGACGATCGGAAACAGAATGCGCACATACTTGGGGATGTCACGCTGGTTGTACTGCATGCGAATGCGCCGCTCCTCCGGTGTGGTCAGCGCGCGGATCACAGGCGGCTGCACAATGGGCACCAGTGCCATGTACGAATACGCCGCCACAATGATTGCACCCATGTAGTTACTCTTAAAATATCCGGCGACACAGATGGAGGTCGGCCCGTCCGCCGCACCGATGATGGAGATTGCCGCCGCGTCACGCAGGTCAAACCCCACCAGCGACGCCAGGCTCAGCGTGAAGTAAATGCCGAACTGCGCTGCCGCGCCAAAAAACAACAGCTTTGGGTTCGTCAGCAGTGGACCAAAGTCAATCATCGCGCCGATGCCGATAAAGAGCAGCAGAGGTAATAGCTCGTTGGCGATCGTCGCATCGTATAGAATGGAAATGATCCCGTGTTCCGTCTGCCCGTTGATCACCTGGGTGATCGCGCCGGACATTGGCAGGTTCACCAGGATTGCGCCAAACCCCATCGGCAATAGCAGCGCCGGTTCCATCTCCTTGGCGATGGCAAGATAAATAAGTACCCCACCAATGACCCACATGATCACTTGCCCGATGGTGATCTCCAGTAAATTGCCGAATAGGGCTTCCATACATACGCCTCCTATCGAGCTTTTAGGACAAATAATACCATACCTACTCTTGGTTTGTAAACAACAGCTCTTGCGCGTTGATCGCCTCCGCGCCGCGCGGCACCCGCCGGTATTGGCCGTCCGGCTCCATCGCCCAGGACTTGGCGGTGTCGCGCCACTGCAGCTCCAACACCTCGTCCACCTTGGCGCAGACCGCAGGATCCATTAGCGGGAACATCAGCTCCAGGCGGCGGTTGAGGTTGCGGGGCATCCAGTCGGCGCTGGAAAGGAAGGTCTTCGGCTCCCCGCCGTTTTCAAAGCGGAAAATGCGGCTATGTTCCAGGAACCGCCCGATGATCGAGTGCACCTGGATCGTCTCGCTCAGTCCCGGCACGCCCGCGCGCAGGCAGCATACGCCGCGCACGATCAGCCGGATGGGCACGCCCGCGCGGCTGGCTTCATACAGCAAATGGATCAGCTCCGCGTCCACCAGCGAGTTCATCTTCGCGACGATACCGCTGGGCTGCCCGCTCTGCGCATGCTCCATTTCCATGCGGATCATTTCCATTAGCGCCGGACGCAGCCTTTTGGGCGCGTACACAAGCCGCTTCATGACAGGCTCTCGGCTGAAGCCCGTTACCATATTGAAGAACGCGTGCGCATCCTCCCCAAGCTCCGGGTTGCAGGTCAAAATACCCATGTCCGTATACTGCTTGGCCGTCACATCGTTGTAGTTGCCGGTGCCCAGGTGCATGTACGCGCGCAGGCCATCCCCCTCGCGCCGGACGACCAGCGTGATCTTCGAGTGCGTCTTGACATGCGGCACCCCATAGAGCACGGTACAGCCGGCCTTCTCCAGCACCTCGCCCCAGCGGATGTTGTTCTCCTCATCGAACCGCGCCTTGACCTCCAGCAGCACCGTCACGCGCTTTCCGGCCTCCGCCGCGTCGCACAGCGCCTTGATGATCGGCGAATCGCCGCTGACACGGTACAGCGTCTGCTTGATGGCAATTACGCGCGGGTCCGCCGCAGCTTCATGGATGAAGCGCTGCACCGCGTCAAAGCTGTCATAGGGATGGTGCAGCAGGATATCCCCCGCGGCAAGCGCGTCAAACACGCTCTCCCCATGCGCCAGCGCGTCGGGCACACGGCCTAGAAGCAGCTGGTAGCGGAGCGCGCCCAGGCGCTTGGTGCCATATAGCTCTTTGTTCAGGAACGTCAGGTTAAGCGGGCCGTCAATGCGGTAGACCAGCTCCTCATCCACCGGCAGCTCTGTGATCATCCGCTTGATGAAACTCTCCGGCGCGCGCGCGTCTATCTCCAGCCGCACCACGTCGCCGGTCTTGCGCCGCTGCAGCGACTTCTCGGTTTCTGTAACGAGGTCGCGGGTCACGCTATCGGGCACGGTAAAGTCGGCATCGCGCGTGACGCGGAACGGCCAGCAGCCCGTCACGGTGTGCCCAGGCGCAAGCCTCTGCGCATGCGCCATCAGGATATCCTCCAGCAGCGCCACGCCGCCGCCTAGCGCCTTGGGCAGCTTGTAGGCCCTGGTCATGCCCTGCGGCTGCGCGAGCGTCGCCAGATGCGTCTCGCCCTTCTTTCCGGTGAGCAGCAGCGCCAGCTGCAGCGTGCGGCCGGCCGGATACAGGCGGTTCTTTTTCGTGTGGATGGTCAGCGTGACCTTCGGCAGGATGTCCCGCACGAAAATGTTCTCCACCCATTTTTTCTGCGATTCCGTCGCGGTGGACAGGTTCAGGAACGCAAGCCCCGCCTCCGCCAGCGCCGGGTACACATAGGCACGCAGCACCTCGATCTGCTCATCCATAAACAGGCGCGCATCCTCCGCAATCATGCGCATGCGCTCGCGGGGGAGATAACCCATCAGATCGGGCGTCTCATCCCCCGCCAGCACCTGCGCGCGCAGCATCGCAAAGCGCACCATGAAAAATTCGTCCAGGTTGGATGCGGTGATGGAAAGGAACCGAAGTCGCTCCAGTGCGGGGTTTTCAAGATTGGCGGCCTCGCTGAGCACCCGCCGATTGAACAGCAGCCAGCTCAGCTCTCTGTTGGTATAAAGTTCCGCCTCGTCCGTGTCACGCATGCGGTCTTAACTCCATTGCATTGTCATTGTGTCTATGGTATACTAACCGCGTCATTTTTACAAGAACACGAGGTGACAGGTTTGCGCAAACGCAAAGCAAAACGGGAAAACATGGTGCGCATTATCGCGCTTTTTCTGGTCGGACTCATGCTCCTGAGCGCACTCGGCGCGGTCTTGCAGATTTTCTAGCGCAGCCATTCGGCAGCGCCGGGCGTCAGGTCGTATAGCACCCGGCCGACGGACGGCAATTCCTTTCGGATTTGCTCAACGCAGCGTTCCAGCAGGTCGGATGGCAGCCGGGCGGCGTTCATGTTTGGCTCCGCGCCAAGCGTCGCCCGAAGCACAATCACATCCTGGCCGTTAATTTCATCCAGCATCACAAAGAAGCGCGCCAGGCGTTTGTCCTGTCCGCTTTCGCGTAGCGCCGCGGCAAACAGCGCGTCCGCCGTGCGAATGATGCCAAGCCGCGCGGGCGTTACTTCACCGCGAATGCGCGCCGCCATGCCCATGCCCGGGAACGGCTGGCGTTGCAGCATCGCCGGGGAAAGCGCCAGGCTCTCGCCGATCAAGCGTATCTCGTCCTTGAACAGCTCGCGCAGCGGCTCGATCACCCGTTCAAAAGGACCTGCGTCCTCCGGAATCTCCCCACCCAGCACATCAACATAGTTGGTGCCCTTGACGAATACCTTGTCGCCGGGCGTCCTTTCGGCCTCCGCGAGCAGCGCGCGGTTGATCTCCTGCTCGATCACGCGCCACTTGTCGTCCACCGTGGTCAGGCCCCGGAGCGCCTCCATGATCTTCGCAGACGCATCCACGCGCACACAGTTAAACTGCAGTTCATCGCGGAAGCGGCCCTCTGTCTCCTCGGCTTCGCCCTGACGCAGCAAGCCGGTATCCACGAACACGCAGCGCGCCCGGTCACCCAGCGCGTGCTTTGCAAGCAGCGCCGCGACGGTGGAATCCAGCCCGCCGCTGAGCGCGCAGATGGCTTCACCGTCGCGTACCGCGCTCTGAATGCTCTTTTCAGCATCGGCAATAATATTGCCCGATGTCCACCACGGCGTGCAGCCGCATACCGAATCGGCAAAGGCCAACAGCATGGCCATGCCGTCCGGGTCATTTCGCTCGATTTGAAACTGCAACAAATATTGATTGGCGGCCTCGTCCGCGAACGCAAGTGGGTAACCCGCGCTGTCGGCGATGACCTTAAAAGGCTCCGGCGGCGAAAAGGACGCCGCGCAGCCAATCCAGCGCTCTCCCGCTTCCACCTCTTCAAACAGCGGTGAGGGCTTGTATTTCACGGGAACGACCGCATCCAGGATGGGCGGCTGCTCACTGCGAGGGCCCAGGGTATCCAGCAGCGCCCGCGCCGAAGAGCCCAGCGCCAGCACCGGAATGCCCAGCGACAGCATCTGCGCGTCCGGCAGATGCGCGCCCTCGCGCTCCTCACCGGCCAGGATGATGCCCGCGGGTGACTGCGCCGCAACCTGCGAGGCACTGATGCCGGATGCCATCAGCATGCAGCAGTAGTGCTCCGCGCGCAGCTTCTTGGCAACGGCGCGCCCGCTCGGCACCTCCGCGCCCAGGACCAACAGTACGTCACGCATCGAGCCGACCTCCGTTCGCTTCCTCTTCCCGAAACGGCATGAACGGGAACATATTCGCTATCGGCGCGCCATTTCCCTGCTTTGCCTCAGCCGGCGTATGCATCCTCAAAGACCCTTTGCACGATTTCCTTGCTGGCGACGCCCTCATGCTTCTTCTCGTCCCCAACATAGTATGTCGGAACATACCAATAGTCGTACGTGTTGGCAACTTCCGGCGTCTCTACTTCGTCGATGACCGTCAGCTCAATCTGTTTGTACTCCGGGTGCTCTGCGAACACCTCGTCCATCCATGCCTTGGCCCGGACGCAATGCGGGCAAGACGTCATCTTGAACATTTTGACTGGTTTCATGGATCATCCTCCTTGCTGTAGATTGCCCACAGGAAACTGTGACATGCGCGCAACTGTCGCACCATACGGAACCAGGCGGACCTTGCACACTTCCGCCGCATCCACAGGTGGATCAATCGGCGGCGAAGCAGGCCTGCCGCCACTCTTGCCCCAGCCGGTAACCGGCGCGGCATAGGCATACACGACCGGCATGTCCTTTTCGAAGGCCACTTCCATGCCCTTCTCAGGCAGCAGCGCCAGGTTCCATGCCGTTTCTTGCTCTACCGGCAGCGCGTATACCAGCGGCCCGCGCTCCACGGAAACCGACTGGTGGTAGCGCCGCGTCACGCGGATATCCATCGGCAGCGTCAATGTCAGCACATCGCCACCACGCCACACGCGCTGAATCACCGCGTATCCCGGCGCGCAGGCGATCGGCGGCTCATCCCCCACCTGCGCCGTCGCGCGCCCGGCCCAGGCCGGAATGCGCAGGTGCAGCGGGAATTCTGCCTCGCCCTTCATCTGAACGTGGATGCGTACCGTCTCTTCGCACGGGTACGCCGTCTCCACGGTCACCCGCACCGCATGTCCGCCGATGCGCCAGCGCGCTTCGCACGGTGCGTAGGAAATAGCCGCCAGACCGCCGTCCGCCGTCGCCATCCACAGCGAAGCCGCATACTGTGCAAATCCGCCTGCCACAAGGCCTTTCGCCCCGGTAATCTGGTTGGCGGCCTGCGGCCCCTGCGCCGCCGGCAACGCGCCCAGTGCGATCGACTCCATCAGATCGCCCGCAAACGCATCACCCTGCGCCCAGCAGAGTGTTTCGAGCGTGTAAAGCAGTTCGCTCACCGTCTCCGGTTCCACAGCGCGCGAAGGGTTCGCGCCCGCGAGCAGCGGGTCGGCGTTGAACAACCCGTGTGCCGCGCCGTGGTAGCGCACCAGCTTGTCCCAGCCGATGCGGAACGCCGTCTCGTTCTTCAGGCCACCCTCAAACAGCGCCTGCAGCGCCGGGGTCTTCAGCGACGCGGCGATGGCCGCGCCCTGCACGCGGAAATACGCATCCTCAGCCGGGTCCGGCGAGGCGGCCACGGGCTTCGTCTGCGGGAAAATATGCAGTGTGCTCATCCAGTCAGGCGCCTGCGCGCGCACCATGCGGCACAGCTCCAGCAGCACCTTCTGCCCGGTGATATTGTACAGCCATAGCAGCGCGCGAAGCAGGTCGCTCACATCCTGCGCCTGCGCCGGGGTAAACACGGGGCCTTCGCTGAGCGCATCCCGCAGCTCTTTTGCATAGCGCAGCAGGTATGGGCCGACACGCTTGTCCCCACTGACGCCGTGATAGCGGAGCAGCGCGCGCAGTGCGTCCCGGGACGGCGGGGCGTCCGACGCGAGCAGCGCCGCCATCTCCCGCTCGGCCACGTCCATCAGCGTCTCATCCCCCAGGATGAACGCCTTCGCCAGCCGGTCATCCAGCGTATTCCCGGGCGCGGTTTTGACTTTATCCAGCAGCCACCCCTTGGGGCGCACAGCGGTCAGCGGCAGCGGAGCGAGGTCCTTCTGCGGCAAAGGTTTTCTGTTCCAGGCAATTGATGCGGGCATTTACGTAGCACCCTTCCTTCCAAATCACCAATATTGTACAGCATTTGACGGTTCTTGTCCATCATCCCGCCTTGACAACCACAAACTTGCGAATCTATAATGATGGTGTTTCCTGGAACAGCTGACAACAAGGGAGGACGAGCCATGAGCCGACCGCCACTGGGTAGCGCGCTATCCCTATTCGGGCTGGATATAGCGTGGTACAGTCTGCTGATGATGACCGCCGTCGCCGTGGGCATTCTGCTGGCGATGCGTGAAGAAAAGCGCCTGGGCCTTCCCCGGGATACCATTCTCAACTTTGCACTTCTGGCCATTCCGCTGGGCGTTGTGGGCGCGCGGCTGTATTACGTCGCGTTCACCTGGAACCGCTACGCGGATAACCTGGGCGAGATATTCCGCGTGTGGAACGGTGGCCTCGCCATCTACGGTGCGGTGCTGGGCGGGCTGCTCGCCGCGTTCATCATCACGCGCAGCGGCAAGGTCAAGCTTTCCACGCTGCTGGACGCGTGCGCGCCGTCGCTCGTGCTGGGACAGGCTATCGGCCGCTGGGGCAACTACGCCAACATGGAGGCGTACGGTGCCCGCGTCTATGAAGAGGCGATGCAGTTCTTCCCCTTCGCGGTGGAAGTGCCCATCGGTGGCGTCTGGTACTGGCACATGGCGACGTTCTTCTATGAGTTTGTCTGGTGCATGGTCGTCTTCATCGTGCTGATGCTCATGCGCAAAAAAACGAAGCGCTCCGGCGACACGCTATGTTGGTACCTGCTGCTGTACTGTGCGGGACGCACGGTCATCGAGGGCCTGCGCGATGACAGCCTGCTGCTGAACGTCGCCGCGGCGCAGATTCGCGTTTCGCAAATCCTTAGCGCGGTCGTGTGCCTTGGGGTGTTGATTGTATTCTTTGTACGGCTGGCCTCCCGCAAAAAGCTGCATCTGGCCGACTGGCTCTGCTGGGGCATCGTTCTCGGCGGGCTTGCCTGCACATTTGTGAGCGAATTTGAACGCAACGCGTACCAGGACCTGTTCACCGTCTCGCAGCTGCTGCTCGGACTGCTGCTGACGCTGGATATCGTTTTCCTGATCCACTACCTGCGCCGTGCAAAAAAGTTTGGCACCCCCGCCGCATGGATGCTGATCGGCGCGGTTCTCTGCGGAGCAATGCTGCTGGCAGGCATCGGCCGCCTGGGCGAGCGAAACCTTGGCTATATCGCACTGCGCCAGTCGGTCGCAATGGCACATATGGTGCTGCCGGGCGCTTGGTTCTATCTGCGCGCGGGCGCGGGCAAAAGAAGAAGGGCGGCAAGGACGCCCATGCCGGAGGAGACGGAGTAAATGCACCAAAGAAACCTGACGATGATGACGGACCTCTACCAGCTGACGATGATGTACGGCTATTTCAAGCACGGCATAGGCAAAAACCGTGCCGTGTTTGACCTGTACTACCGCCGCGCGGGCGAGGAAATCGCGCACGCGGTGGCCGCCGGGCTGGAGCAGGCCGTGCAGTATGTGCAGGACCTTTGCTTCACGGAAGAGGACATCGCGTACCTGCGCTCGCTTAAGATGTTTGACGAGCCGTTCCTTTCGTATCTGCGCTCGTTCCGCTTTACCGGTGACATCAACGCAGTGCCGGAGGGCACGCTGGTGTTTCCGGGCGAGCCGATCGTGCAGGTGATCGCGCCGCTGATGCAGGCGCAGCTCATCGAGACGGCGCTGCTGAACATCATCAATCACCAGACGCTCATCGCCACCAAGGCCAGCCGTGTCGTGCAGGCGGCCGGCGAGGGCAGCGTGCTGGAGTTCGGTCTCCGGCGCGCACAGGGGCCTGACGCGGGCATCCTGGGCACGCGGGCCACGTACATCGGCGGCTGCGATGCCACCAGCAACGTGATGGCTGGTGAGCTGTTCGGCATCCCTGTGCGGGGCACACACGCACATAGCTGGGTCATGTCCTTCCCCACCGAGCTGGACGCGTTCCGCGCCTACGCAGAGGTGTTCCCCGAGGGATGCCTGCTGCTGGTGGACACCTATGATACGCTGAGGAGCGGCGTGCCCAACGCCATCACCGTCTTTGAGGAACTGCGCGCGCGCGGGCATAAGCCCGCCGGTATCCGGCTGGACAGCGGCGACATGGCCTACCTCAGCCGTAAATCGCGCGAAATGCTGGATGCAGCTGGCTTCCCGGACGCCAAAATCTGCGCGTCGGGCGATCTGGACGAAGAAGTCATTTGGGACCTGAAAGCGCAGGGCGCCTGCATCGACATCTGGGGCGTGGGTACCCGGATGATCACGAGCGAAAACATGCCCGCGCTTGGCGGCGTGTACAAGCTGGCCGCCGAGGAAGTCGACGGCGTCATGCAGCCCCGTATCAAGATATCCGAAAACCCGGCAAAGATCACCAACCCGGGTGTGAAAAAGCTCTATCGCGTCTACGACAAGGCAACCGGCCGCGCGCTGGCGGACCTGCTCACGCTGCCCGACGAGGTGTACGACGAATCCCAGCCACTCACGCTGTTTGACCCGGAAAACACCTGGAAGCGCATGACCGTGACCGGCTATACCCTCCGCCCCATGCTGGCGCCCATTTTCGTGGACGGCACGCTCGTGCACAACCTGCCGCCCATCGCCGAAATCCGCGCCTACGCGCAGCGGGAACTCGCCACGCTTTGGCCGGAATACAAACGCCTGCACAAACCCCATCTCTACAAGGTTGACCTAAGCCAACCTCTATGGGATCTGAAGCAGGCGCTGCTAACGCGCTAAAGCATTGAGTTGATTCCCCGCGGGGTTGGCGTGAAAGGGGCGAGGAACGCAAGGGGGACTTTGTCCCCCTTGACCCCCTACCAGGAGGCATGCCTCCTGGACCTCCGACATTTCGCCTGCGGGCGGGTTGTTTTCTGCTTGATAATGGTTCCACCCGCCGTGAGGCGAAATGTTGGGTTTCCAAAGGGCAAGGCCCTTTGGTAGGGGTCCAGGGGACAAAGTCCCCTGGCGTCCCACCGTCTCTTCCTCACCAACCCCTATCTCAACTGTGGACCCTCGTCACATCAGCTGTCCCTTGGTCTGGGTGAACTTCTGCTTGGCGGTCTGGATGTCCGGCTGCTGGGCGGGCTTGGTTTGGTACCAGCCGCGCTGTTGCATCTGCTGGAAGATCTGGAACTGGTCATTGAGCGTCTCGCCCATGTTGTTGGTCAGCACCTGGCGCAGCTGCGGGCAGCTGCCCTCGATGATATAGGAGCCGTACTCGGTCGCGATGTGCTTGGTGGTATCCAGCAGATCGCCGATCATGCGCTGGTCGTCCCACTGGGAGCAGGCCTGTTTGTTGTTCATATTGTTCATGTTGTTGTTCATCCGCTCCGCCTCCTTACTGCTGGCCGTTGAGGTAGTTGTACATCGTCTCATAGCGATGCTTGTGGTGTTGCGCCAGGGTGTTCGCCAGCGCCTTGAGCTGCGGGTCCTGTAGGGATTCCGCGTAGGCCGCCGCTTTCTGGTTGGCTAGCGCCTCATGGTTGAGCTGGTCTTCAAGGATGCTCAGGTCTTTGCTGGACAGAGTGTTCGGCATGAAAGTTCCTCCTTGTTTTGTTTTCATGGGTATTTTGTCCTAAAGGAGCGTTGTTATGCGCAAAAAACAGGAAGCGCTGGAAAAAGCACTGCGCGTTTTGGCAGGACGCGCGCACAGCGAAAAAGAAATTGTCGATAAACTGACAATCGCCGGGTACGACGAGCGCGAAATCGCCGAGGCGATGGCGAAGCTTGCCGAATACAACCTTGTGGATGATGATGCGTTCGCAGGCCAATGGGCCGCCTCGCGCGCACGGCGCGGACTGGGGCCCTGGCGTATCGCGCAGGAACTGCGCCAAAAGGGCGTGGACCGCGAAACGGCGGATACCGCGCTTAGCGACATCGATGAAGACGCAATGCTGGAAAATGCCGTGCTACTTGCGGAAAAGCATCTGCGGCGCGGCGACGCAAACGCGCAGCGCCGCGCATATGACGCCCTACAGCGGCGCGGCTTCGGCTACGATATGGCAAGGCGCGCAATCGAGCGAGCAAAAATGGCAATTGACGAAAATGAATGAACAAAAAGGCAGTCCATCATCGTCTACTTATATAGAATTGACGCCACGGCGCGAACCTGTTACAATATCTCTATCGTATAAACGATACGGCCCATAAGGAGGCATTTTGTCATGAAGAGGTCTTTGCTGATCCTTAGCCTGCTGCTCCTGGTGATGCTGACGCTGACTGCGTGCAAGGCGCCCGAGCCCACCGACACGGAGCCGACGCCTAGCCCGTCGCCATCGCCGACGGAAATGTACGTCGCGCCGACGCCGGACCCCACCGTCACCCCCCGGCAGCTTGGCGGCACCATTGAGACGCCCGCGCCCGGCAGCACTGCTATTTTTGTTGACCCCGTGGACAAGCCGACGCGCCCGCCGCTTACCCTGGAGCCGTATACCGTACAAACGGTTTCAGCACTGGGCGTCAGCTTTGAGGTGCCGTCGTACTATGTTGAAGTGAAGGACCCCAACAATTCCTCCGCCACCTCCTTCCAGGAGCCCGTGGGAAATTACCGTTCCGGCGAGGCAGTTCCAGCGATGGTCAGCATCCGCGTCACAACCCAGTCCGGAGCACAGACGCTAGCCGATGCTGAGAAGGAGCTGGACAAGGCGCTGACCGATTTGAAGGCCGAATACGATAGCTTGCAGGTCTCTGCCAAGGAAAGCAACCAAACCTTCAAAGTGCTGGACGTTAAAGCTACCTATGTCACCATCCGCTATGACATGCCCATTGAGGGCAGCGAGGCGACGGTAAAAATGCGCGGCCGGTTTGTCTGCCTGGCGAAGGACAGGAAGATCATTCTTATCAGAAACGTTTGCCCGGCGCTGTTCAACTCCGACTATGACAGCGTATACACCCACATTCGCGGCACGCTGACGGAGCTGTAAAGCAACCGCGGTTATACTACAAAAAAGGCCCCTTGGCTTCTGCCAAGGGGCTTTCCTGTATGATCCTTTACGCCTTCGGACCCGCTTCCACGATGGCCTTGGGCATATCCTTGTACTTGGCAAAGTTCTTCACGAACAGCTCCGCCAGGTTCTTGGCCATCTTATCGTACGCGTCCTTGTCCTTCCAGGTGTTGCGCGGGGTGAGGACATCGTCCGGCACGTTCGGGCAGGTCTTGGGCACGAGCACGTTAAACGTCTCGTCCGTGTAGTACTCGCTCTTCTCCAGGTCGCCGTTGAGCGCGGCGGTCACCATCGCGCGCGTCAGCTTGATCGCCATGCGCTTACCCTCAGCGCCCGCAGGGCCGCCGGACCAGCCGGTGTTGACCAGGTAGACGTTGGAGCCGAACTCATCAATGCGCTGGCCGAGCAACTCCGCATAGCGGCTGGCGGGCAGCGGCAGGAACGGCGCACCAAAGCAGGTGCTAAACGTCGCCTGCGGTTCGGTGACGCCGCGCTCCGTGCCCGCGAGCCTCGCCGTGTAGCCGGACACGAAGTGGTACATCGCCGCTTCACGCGTGAGCTTGCTGACCGGCGGGAGCACGCCAAACGCGTCCGCCGTCAGGAAAATGACGGTCTTGGGGTGTCCGGCCACACCGGGAATCTGCGCGTTGGGGATGTACTCAACCGGGTAGCCCACGCGGGTATTCTCGGTGATGCTGCCGTCGTCATAGTCAAGCGTGCGGTTCGTCTCGTCGATAACGACGTTCTCCACCAGCGCGCCAAAGCGGATCGCGTCCCAAATCTGCGGCTCATTCTCCTTGGAGAGGTTGATGCACTTGGCATAGCAGCCACCCTCAATGTTGAAGATACCGGTCTTGCTCCAGCCGTGCTCGTCATCGCCGATCAGCTTGCGGTCCGGGTCGGCAGAGAGCGTCGTCTTGCCGGTGCCGGACAGGCCGAAGAACAGCGCGCTGTCCCCGTCCACGCCGACGTTGGCCGAACAGTGCATGGAGAACACATCGTTCTGCGGCAGCACAAAGTTCATCACCGAGAAGACGGACTTCTTGATTTCGCCCGAGTACTGGCTGCCCGCGATGATGACCAGCTTCTTCTCAAACGACACGAGAATAGCGGCTTCGCTGTGCACGCCGTCAATCTCCGGGATGCAGTGGAAGCCCGGCGCGGCGATGATGGTGAAGTCCGGCGTGAACGCATCCAGCTCGCTCGCATCCGGGCGGATCAGCAGCTGATGGATGAACATGTTCTGGCTCGCCATTTCATTGACGATGCGGAAGTTGGCACGGTAGGTGGGGTCTGCGCCCGCATAGCCGTCGAAGACGAAGATTTCGCGGTTCTGCAGGTAGGCGGTCATGCGGCGGTAGATGGCCTCGAACTTCTCCGGGGCGATCGCGACGTTCTGCTTGTTCCAGTCGACGATGCTGTGAATCGACGGTTCGTCGGCGATGAACTTATCCTCGGGCGAACGTCCGGTGTACTTTCCAGTGTAAACGCATAGCGCACCGTTGTCGGCCAGGATGCCCTCGCCGCGTGCAAGCGCCTTTTCTACCAGCGCCGGAACGGACAGGTTGCGGAAGATTTCCTTTGTGTTGATGATGCCCAGATTCTCCAAAGTGAAAGTTGCCATCGGGATGCCTCCATTTCTATAGTAACGGGTTTAGATAAAAGCATATGGGAAACCTCAACTTTTCCCTTATTCTGTTTATACGACAGTTTCTCTTGTTTTCCTGCCGCCAAATAGAAAAATGCATGAAAACAACATCCCGCCGTCTGAAATGACGGGCGGGATGCTGGAAAGCGCGGGCTACTAGATATACCGGTCGGAGAGAAGCTGAAACGATGGGCGGGTAATATAGCTGCAATACCGCACACGGCCATCGAAATGGAGCGCTTGGTCAAAGCGCAGCTTGATCGGATCGCCCTGGATATAGCGGGAAACATCGTCCTGGGCAACCCACGCGGATTCGCTCGTCTCATCCGAGGAGCCCGGCTCACCGCTCACATAGTCGCAGAGAAAGTCAAGCATTACCTTGGTGGGAACATGTGTGCCATCAGGATAGGTATACTGGCCAACATTGGAGTACACGCCCACCAAGCAGCGCACGGAAGCGGTAATCCCGCTTTCCTCATATATCTCGCGCAGAACCCCCGCCTCCAGGCTCTCCCCTATTTCGACCTGCCCGCCTGGGCAGTCCCACCCGCGGCGGTAGGTTTTCACCAGAAGAATGTGGCCATGCGGATGCAAAACGTACCCACCGGCGGCCACGATGTGCGTTGGCCATGCCATATCATCCGCCTACCTTCGCTGTCAATTTTATCCCGCAGGCACTGCAAACGCTATCCTGTACAGAAACGATGCCTCCGCAGGCTGTGCAACGCCATCGATCCACTTCTTCGGCAAGGAATGCCTCTATACCCTCCGCGCAAGCTACGCGGCCATTTTGCGCCAAGCTCACCCCATAGCGGGTACGGTAACTCTTATCCTGGCTTTTCACACGCTTGCAAGGAAACGCCTCGCACTCGGCACAAAGCCGAAGCCCCTTCCCCTGCGCGCACGCCTTGATCCCGCACGCGCTGCACCGCCCGGTCTTGCCCTCATCCCCCATTAGGCAGCCGCAGCACGGCTTTTTCGCAAGCAAATGCCGGTAGCATACCATACAGTCGATCCCGCACGGCGCGAGCATCCCGTCTGGTATCCTATCCGGCATTCGCATGCTTGTCCCCTCTAAAACCCCTACAGCTTCAGGTATTTCTCCCCGTCACCATACTTTTCGATGATATAATCGATATCCTTGTCGCCCCGCCCGCTGAGGTTGGCAAGGATTGCGCCCTGCTTGTGCTCCTTTGCGTAGCGCATCGCAAACGCCAGCGCGTGCGAGCTTTCCAGCGCCGGAATGATGCCCTCATAGCGCGACATCTTGAAGAACGCTTCCACCGCTTCCTCATCGCCAGCCGACTCATACTGAATGCGGCCGATATCGTGCAGGAACGCGTGCTCCGGCCCGATACCCGGATAGTCCAGGCCGCTTGCGTTGGAGTACACCGGCGCGCAGGAATCATCGTCGTTGAGCAGAAACATGGAGTGGAAGCCGTGCTGCGTGCCGGGACGGCCAAAGGTCATCGATGCGGCGTGATCGCCCAGCGTCGTGCCAACACCCATCGGCTCCACGCCGTAGAGGTCCACAGGGTCGGCCAGGAATGGGGTTAGCATGCCGGCCGCGTTGCTGCCGCCTCCGACGCACGCGCACACCGCGTCCGGCAGGAATCCGGTCATATCCAGGAACTGCTCGCGCGCCTCGATGCCCACGACCATCTGGAAATCGCGCACCATCAGCGGGAACGGATGCGGGCCCACGACTGAACCGATGCAGTAAATTGCATCTTTGTATTGCAGCAGGTAGCTGTCAAACGCCGAGTCAACGGCCTCCTTCAGCGTCTTCAGGCCAAAGGACACCGGCACGACCTCCGCGCCCAGCACCTTCATGCGGGTAACGTTCGGCGCCTGCTTGGCGATGTCTACCTCGCCCATGTGCACCTCGCACTCCATGCCGAAATAGGCCGCCGCGGTCGCGATGGCGACGCCGTGCTGGCCCGCGCCGGTCTCGGCAATCAGCTTCTTCTTGCCCATGTACTTGGCGAGCAGCGCTTCGCCCATGCAGTGATTCAGCTTGTGTGCGCCGGTATGGTTGAGATCTTCACGCTTGACATAGATCTGCGCGCCGCCGATCAGCCGAGACAGCCGCTCGCAATGATAAACGGGCGTGGGACGGCCCTGAAACTCACGGCGAATGCGCCGGAGTTCAGAAATAAACTGTGCGGAATGACAGATGGTTTGATAGGCATCAGCGATCTCGGCAAGGGCCTGCCGAAGTTCTTCCGGGACGAAGGTGCCGCCGTACTTGCCAAAGTAACCGTTAGCATCGGGGTAATTGCGGAAATAGGTGCGAAAATCCATGGGAATACCTCCTTATGTGATTGTCATATTTTAGATAAATAGGCACGACAATCAAAGGCCCCACTTCATGGGCTGACGTTTTTGCAAGTTCGCCAAACGCCGCCTCACACCCACTCACCTCCCCAATCGGATTTGCGACAGTATAGCAGGGCTATGCGAAAAATGCAAGCTATTTTTCGTCAAGTTTCAAAATGGGAATTTCCAGCGTGAACGCGCTGCCTTTGCCAGGGCTGGATTTGACATGAATCTTGCCGCCGTGCGACAGCGCGATGATCCGCGCAATCGCAAGCCCCAGGCCGTGCCCGCCAGCCTGGCTGCCGCGCACCTCGTCCGTGCGATAGAACCTATCAAACACGCGCGGCAAGTCGGCCTTCTTGATGCCCGGTCCGCTATCCGATACGGTGATGTGCAGCGCCCCCGCCTGTATCTGGCTGGAGATGGCGACCGTACCACCCGCCGGGGTGTACTTCACCGCGTTCTCGACAAAAACGCGCACGGCCTGCTTGACCGTCGCCCGGTCGGCGACGAGCATGCACGCGGCGATGTCACCGGTGACAATCTGGTGCTCCGCCGCGATGATCGCGGTCTCCTTGAGCAGCTCGTGCAGCATCTCGGCGCTGTCAAACTGCGCAAAGGTCAGCGACAGCGTTTTCTTGTCATGCCGCGCCAGGAACAGCAGGTTCTCCACCAGCTCCTTCATGCTGCGCGTTTCGCTTGCGATCGCGCCGATGGCCTCGTCCCGCACGTCAGGGTTATCCTTCCCCCACCGCTCCAGCAATCCGGCGTAGCCCTGGATCACCGCGATGGGCGTGCGCAGCTCGTGCGAAGCATCCGATACGAACTGCTTCTGCCGGTTGTACGCGGCCTCGATGCGGTCAAGCATATCATTGATGACGACGGCCAAATCGCGCAGCTCGTTTTGCGTTCCCGCGACGTTGATGCGCGCCGAAAGGTTCTTCTCATTCATCATCTGTGCGGTTTCGGTGATGTCCATGATCGGTTGCAGGACCTTGTTGTTCACCCTGCGTCCGCGCGTCATGAACGAAAAAGACGCCAGCACAATCATCGCCGATAGCCCCAGCAGCAGCAGGCTCAGCACCCGCCAATCCTCGTCCACGGAAAACAGCAGCTGCACGCTGCCCTCGCCATACGGCTCAACATATTGCAAATAAATGTGAAACGGGTTTTCCTCCCAGTAGACGCCCCAGCCTTCATACACGAGGAAACCGCCCGGCTCCTCCAGTGCATCCAGCTGCAATGCCTCCACATTGGGCAACCCCGGCGACGGCATCAGCTCCAGCGCCTCGCGCTTGAGCGTGGCGTAGTTGGGCGCCTGAATCCACCCATACAGCAGCGTCAGCATGACCGCCCACGGCAGCAGCATGCGAAGCAGCATCATCGCGTAGCCGAACGACGTGCGCAGGCTGATCGACAGCCGCACATACCGCTTCATCCTGGACGAATAGCCGTGCACACGGTCGCTTGCACGGTTGAATAGATTTTCTTCCTCCAGCGGCGGCATCTCCACCGCCCTGGCATTATGGACTTTCATACTTAAACAAATAGCCGACGCCCCGTATCGTGTGGATGGTCTTCACACGGAACGGTTCATCCAGCTTCTGGCGCAGGTACCTGATGTAAACGTCCACCACATTCGTATCCCCATCATACGACCAGCCCCATACCTTCTCCAGCAGCTCGTCGCGCGTGAGCACGCGGCCGCGGTTGCGCATCAGGCATTCGAGCAGGTCAAACTCGGTTTTCGTCAGCTGCAACATTTGGTTGGCAAACATCACGCTGCGCGCGCCCGGGTCCAGCGTTACCGGCCCCTCGACCAGCTTATCCGTGGCGACGGGCGTCCCGGCAGCACGCCGCTTGAGCAGCGCGCGGATGCGGGCCAGCAGCTCCTCAATCGCGAACGGTTTTGTCATGTAGTCGTCCGCGCCCATGTCCAGACCCATCACCTTGTCGGACACGTCATCCTTGGCCGTCAGCATCAGGATGGGCAGCGGCGTGGTCTCCTTCGCTGCGCGCAGCCTGCGGCACACCTCGATGCCGCTCATGCCCGGCAGCATCAGGTCCAAAACGAGCAGGTCGGGCTGCCAGGTTTGCGCCGCCTGCAGCCCGCCGGGCCCGTCGCCCGCCGTCATGACCTCGTATCCCTCATGCTTGAGTTCGAGCTCCACGAAGCGGGCGATTTTCGCCTCATCCTCGACGATCAGTATTTTACTCAATCGTGATCTCTCCGCCCTCGTTATCGTCGTCGTCATCCTTGGGGTTGTACGGCTTGTCGCCGCGAATGGTTTCGGCGAAGCTGTTGGCCGTCTTCTTGATGTTGCTCACGGTGTTGTCCACGAAGGTTTCGACATTCTCCGGGATCGGCGCCGCCTTTTCCTTCTTCACCTTCACGCGGTAGCCCAGCACGAACATCAGCGCTACGGAGCCGACCGCCAGGTGAGGGGCCACGATCGCCGCACCCGCCGCAAACGGCGCGCTCAGGTTGGCGATGGTCTTCTTGTTATCGCCCGAGCCGCTCTCCACGACGACCCGGTGCTGCAGCGCCTTGTTGATGAAGCTGGTGGCCTGCTTCTTCGCCTCCTGGGCGCGCTGCTGCTGGTGGGCCTGATGCCCCTGGTGCGTGTAGTGGGGCTGCTCGGCACGCTCGGCGCCGGCCTGCCCATGTGGGAATACCCGGCCCTGGCGCTCCAGCTCGACCAGCACGCGCATCACGTTGCCGTCAAACTTTTCCAGCAGATTCGCAGCTTCCTCGTAGGAGACATCGGCCTTTTCGCGTAGGTACTCGATATTGCGGAGCGTATCGTCATTCATCATGGTTTATTTCCTCCTCATTTTTGCCCTGTTTGCTTTCGACATGTGCATGATACCACGGCATGCCCACGCCTGCTTGTGAGCGGGCTAAACACATGATTAGAGGTTGCTAAGAAAAGCGCTTGTTTATCCTCAGCCTTTGTTCCGTATCAGCAGCGTCACCGCGTAGCAGCACGCCAGCAGCAGCACGATCGTCGCGCCGGACGCCGTGCCCCACGCAAACGAAAGCAAGAGGCCGACGACGCCGCACAGCAGCGCAAAGAGCACCGCCAGTAGATGATAACTCCGCACGCTTCGGGCGATGTTGCGCGCGGCGGCGCTGGGAAGCACCAGCATCGCACTGATGATCAGTACGCCCACCCAGCGGATCGAAAGCATCACCACCACCGCAAGCAGGCACGCAAATGCAGTCTCTACCAGCCGCACAAGCACACCCCGGCTGGCCGCCAGCGCCGTGTTGACACTGGAGAGCAGGAGCTTATTGTACAGCAACACCCAGAATACAACCGTCACTGCCAGCACCACCGCCGCCGAAATCAGGTCCCCGGTCTCAATCGCCAGCAGGTCCCCGATCAGGTAGCTGGAGTACTTGGCAAATCCGCCGTTTCTGGATAGTAACACCACGCCAAGCGCCATGCCAGTCGCCGAAAACACGCCGATCGTCGTATCCGTGGATGCCGCGCCGCGTGCCTTGACGTAGGTCAGCAGCACCGCGTAGGCCAGCCCGAATGCCACCATCGCCCACACCGGCGTTTCCAGGCCCAGCATCACGCCCAGCGCCACACCCGTCATCGCCGAATGCCCCAATGAATCCGAAAAAAAGGCCATACGCCCGTCGACCACCATCGTACCCAGCAGCCCATACAGCGGCGCGATCAGCAGCACCGCCGCCATCGCCATCCGCATGAAACTGTAGCTCGCCCACTCCCAGGAAAAGGCAGCGATAAAGTCCATCACGCCTCCCCCTTTCCCGTGCCCGCATAGCCCGGAAATAGCGCCGCAAACGCCTCGCCCCCAAGCACTGCTTCCGGCGCGCCATGGGCCAGCACGCGGTGGTGCAGCAGCACCGCCCTGTCTGCATATTGGCGCACGAACGCAAAGTCGTGCGAGATGAGCAGGATGCTGATATCAAAATCCCGCCGGAGCGCGTCAATGGCGTGATAGAAATCCACCAATCCCTCGGCGTCGATGCCGGAAACAGGCTCGTCCAGTAGCAGCAGATCGGGCATTGGCGACAGCGCCAGCGCCAGCAGCACCCGCTGCGTTTCCCCGCCCGAAAGCGCGCCGAGACGCCGGTCAATCAGCCGCTCCGCGCCGGTCCTTAGCAGCGCCTCCCGCACCAATGCGCGCTTGTGCTTCGATGGCGGCAGAAACGCCGGACTGCGCGTCAGCGCCGCGCCAAGGAAGTCCAGCACGGTCACCGGTGAGTTGACCTCCGCCGCCAGGTGCTGCGGCACATAGCCAATGCGCGGCTTGCCAATCCGCGCGCCCGCAGCGTCGCGAAACGTAATCTCGCCCCGGTAGGGCACCTGTTGCAAAATGGCCTTGAACAGCGTCGTTTTGCCCGCACCATTCGGCCCGATGATCGCCGTCATCTGCCCGCAGTGCAGGTGCAGCGATACATTCTCCAGCACCGGCAGGCCCTCCAGGCTGACCGTTAGGTCCTGTAGCTGCGTGCAGCACGCGCCGCACGCGGTCTTCGCGCCGGTATGGCGCATCATAGCAGCGCCTCTTCCAGCACCCGGAGATTTTCCTCCATGATGCGCAGGTATGCGTCATAGTCCGTCGGGTCCGCCTTGCCGGAGACGACAGGGTCCAGCACGTACAGCGGGACGCCAGTCTCCCGTGCCAGGATCTGCACGGACTTATCGCTATACTGCGGCTCGGCAAACAGCGCGGCCACGCCCTCCTTGCGGATGGTTTCGGCCACCTCCGCCAGTTCCTTCGCGGAAGGCACATTCCCCTCGTCCGTCTCCACCACGGCCGCGACGGTAAAGCCGAACTCCTCCGCAAAGTAGTCAAACGCCTCATGGAATGTCACGATTGATTTTCCCCTCGCCGGGCCCAGCGCCACGGCCATTTCGAATCTGAGTGCCGCAAGGCGGTCACGGTACGCGCGGGCGTTTTCCAGGTACTGCTTCTTGTGCGCCTGATCAAGCTCGCCCAACGCCGCCGCAATGTTCTCCACCTGCTCCATCATACAGGAAACGCTCACCCACACATGCGGGTTGTCGCCATGCTCCCCACTGAGCAGCGGGATGCCCTCGCTCGCGTCAATCACGCGGGCGCTCAATTCCGGCAGAAGCTTTGTTAGGAAGGTCTCCAGCCCCGCGCCGTTCATCACAATGATATTGCTATCGGCAAGCCTGCGCCGGTCCGCGGCCGTCATCTGGTAATCGTGCAGGCACCCGGCTTGCGGCGGTGTCAGGCAGGCAATCTCCACACCCTCCACGCCGCGCGTGATATTGAGCAGTGCCACATATAACGGATAAAAGGTTGCGGTCACCCGAAGCGTGCGGGTCTGCGCGCATCCACCCGCGCATGGCACGAGACACAGCGTCAAGAGCATCGCAATCAATTTACGCACGTTCCAAGACCTCCCAAATTGCTCCTTTCAGTATACCCCAATCGCGCCGATTCGTCACGTATTTTTCTCTCTATAAAAGCACCAATGGCACTTGACAACCTTCGACAAGGAATGATATGATAACGACGGTTCATTAAGGTAAAGCGTTAAAGGAGGTTTTCCCATGAAAAAACTATTTGCCTGTCTGTTGGCCCTCGTCATGATCGTGCCAATGTTCGCGCTGAGCGAGGCGGCGGATAATTCACTTCAGTACGTCCTGGACAAGGGCGAGCTCGTCGTCGGCTTTGACCCCGGCTTCCCGCCGATGGGCTTTACGGATGAAGATGGCGAATACGTCGGCTTTGACATCGACCTCGCCTATGCCGTCTGCGATCTGCTGGGCGTGGACCTGGTGCTGCAACCCATCGACTGGGATGCCAAGGAGCTGGAGCTCAACGCCAAGAACATCGACTGCATCTGGAACGGCTTCACCATCACCGACGAGCGCCTGGAAGCGTTCACCTTCTCCATGCCGTACATGGCCAACGAGCAGGTGCTGGTCGTCAAGGCCGATTCGGCCTATCAGACCCTCGCCGACCTCGCCGGCAAAAAGCTGGGCGTGCAGGCCACTTCCTCCGCCGTGGATGCGCTGAACGCCGCCGCCGAATTCAAGGCGACGCTGGGCGAAGTTGCGGAGTATGACATGAACACCGTGCTGCTGATGGACCTCGACAAGGGCGGCGTGGATGTCGCGCTGCTGGATGTCATCGTCGCCGGGTACTACATGTCCACGGAAGACGTCGAGTTCCGCGTGTTGGAAGAAGCGCTCGCGCCTGAAATGTTCGGCATCGGCTTCCGCAAGGGCGATGTCACGCTGGCCGAGGCGGTTGACCAGGCGCTCACCGAGCTGGCCTTCAATGGCGTAATGGCCGAAATCTCCACCGAATGGTTCACCGACGACATCACCATCGTGGCGGAACTGGTCGCCATGGCGGAAGAGCAATAAGCAACGCTGGGGTTGTCGGGGGAGAAACGAAAGAACGCAAGGGGACTCTGTCCCCTTGACCCCTGCCAGGAGG
>JAVBQK010000002.1:0-4257 GCA_031549105.1 Eubacteriales bacterium | reverse complement strand
TTGGAAACCCAATCTCGCCCTGCGGGGCGGGATGGGACAAACAGATAATGCCATAACCTCCCCTGCCCGCAGGCAGAGTTAGGGAGTCAAGAGGGACAAGGTCCCTCTTGCAGGGGTCCAGGGGCCAGCGTCCCCTGGCGTCCCCCCGTCTCCTCACCCCTTGACCGCCGACCCGATGGCGATCTTGTCCATGATCACCTTGTTGGCGAAGGCAAAGATGACCAGGAGCGGGGCAACGGAGATCAGGATGCCTACGTACTGCGCGCCGTAGTCCGCACTACCGCCGCCGCTCTTGATGGAGGCGAGGAGGACCGGGAGCGTCATCTTCTTGTTCTCGGTGAGGATGATCAGCGGGTTGAGGTAGCTGTTCCAGTTACCGATGAAGCTCATGACGCCCTGTGTCACCAGCGCCGCGCCCATGCACGGAAGCACGATGCGGTGGAAGATGGTCATCTCGCGGCAGCCGTCCATCAGCGCGGCCTCGATCAGCTCGTTGGGCAGGCCGCCGTCCAGGTACTGTTTGAAGAAGAAGACGGCGAAACAGTTGGCGATGGAGGGCAGGATCAGCGGGATATAGCTGTTGAGTAGGTGCAGGTCGTTCATCTCGCGGAAAAAGCCGATGACGCCGAGCTGGCCGGGGATCATCATCACCACCATGATGATGCCGAAGAGGAAACCCTGGCCCTTGAAGCGGAACTTGGCGAACGCATAGGCCGTCAGCGACGAAAAGTACAGGCAAAGCGTCATATTGATAACTGCTAGCATCATGGAGTTTGCAAAGCCGCGCCAGATGTCCTTGTTCTGGATCATGCGGTTATAGTTCTCCATGAAGTGCGTGCCAGGCAGCAGCGTCACGGTGGAGGTAATATGGTAGTTATCGTGCGTGGCGCTGACAATCATCGTATAGAACGGGAAGAACGATACCACCGCCACCGCGATGAGCAGCAGGTAGCACAGCCCATGGGCCAGCATGCGGCGCGTCTTGGCTTGCCGGTTGGCGGAGAGGGATGCCTGCGAAGCGTTCGTCATTTCTCCAGCACCTCCTTCGACCCGCGGGTGGATATGTACAGTGAGATGAGGGCGAACACGCCGATGATCATAAAGATGCCGTAGGCGATTGCCGCGCCAAAGCCAAACTGCCAGCGGTCAAACGCACTCTCGTACATGTAGTACACCATGGTGCGCGTGGCATGCCCCGCTTTCTCCTTAAAGAGCATCTTGGGAATATCGAATATCTGCAGGCCGCCGATGATGGATGTGATCATCACGTACAGCATGATTGGCTTGATCAGCGGCAGCGTGATCCGGGTCGTCTTCTGCAGGGCGTTCGCGCCGTCTACTTCCGCCGCCTCGTACACGTCCTGGCTGATGGCATTCAGGCCCGCCGAGATGAAGATAATATTATAACCGAAGTTCTGCCAGCAGATCGCGATGCCACCGACCATCTTTGCAAGGATCGGCGTATCGGGGAAATCCACCGGGACCCCAAACAGCCCCAGCGCGGTAAAGATGTTGTTGATCGCGCCGCCGGGATAGCTAAAAAGCATGTTGAACATCAGGCCGATGGTGATGGGCGTGACGAGGTTGGGGAAGTAATAGATGCTGCGCAGCGCGCCGCGCCCTTTCACCCAGCGCTCATTGAGGATCAGTGAGAGCGTCATGGCGATGATCAGCTGCGGCACGATGGAGAACAGCCAGATTACCACGGTGTTGCCAACACTGTCCCAGAAGAACGTAGATGTAAAGAGGCGTTGATAGTTCTCCAGCCCCACCCAGGTGGTGGTGAGCATCAGCGGGTCATAGCTGGTGAACGATAGGTACAGCGAATAAAAGATCGGGTAGATGCTGAACGTCAGGAAAATGGCGAAGAAGGGCGCGATGTACAGATATGCCCACCGCTGACGTTTCCGTGTCAACATGCGTTACGCCTCCTTGAGTCGGTCGAGCGTGCCGGTGGATTCCCGCAGGATCAGCTTTGGCTGGACATAGACGGTCGAAGTCACTTCGGTCTCGCCCCGCATAATCTCCACCAGCTGCGATACGGCCAGGCTTCCCATACGTGAAAAGGGCTGGCTGAGCGTGGTCAGCGGCGGGTTGGTGTAGGTGCAGAGGATATCGTCATCAAACGCCGCGATGGCGACATCGCCCGGGATGGACAGCCCCGCTTCCTGCATGGCGCGCGCCGCGCCAAACGCGCTGTACGAGTTGGAGGCGGCCAGCGCAGTAAACTTCGTCCGGGCCAACAGCTTTCGCGCAGCTTGATACCCGGCGTCGACCGTCCAGTTTTCCAGCCTCTCCATCAGCGCTGCCTCTGAGGCGATGCCAGCCAGCTCCATCGCCTGCTCATACCCGCGCAGCCGGGACGCGCTGGCGGACATCCCGGAGGGACCCGCCAGATAGGCGATGCGCCGGTGCCCCTGCCCGATCAGGTAGGTGACCTCCTCCAGCGTGCCGCTGAGGTTGTCCACGTCCACCGTCGGGAGCCGGAGCACGCCCGAGTGCTCGCCGATCAGCACGATTGGCTGACCGCTCTGCGCCAGCAGCATGACCTCGGCCGGGTTGCGCTTGCGGAAGGTGGCAAAGATCAGCCCATCCACCTGCCGGCTCTTGAACAGATCCAGGTACGATGCCTCCGTCGCCTCCGTCGGCCTGCGGCTGAAAAATGTGCAGACATAGCCGTGCTGGTGTGCACCGGCCTGAATGCCCGAGAGCATCGCACCATAGATGTAGTCCGAGATGTCGTCCAGCACCACGCCGATGGTGTGGCTCTTGTGGCTGACCAAGCGGCGGGCATTGACATTGGGGGCGTAGCCCAGCTCCTCAATCGCCCGCTCAATGGCCGCGGCGGTATCCTTGCCCACACTGCCGCCATTGAGGTAACGGGAGACGGTGCTCTTGGAGGTGCCCGCGTGCAGCGCGATATCGAGAATGGTTGGCGGCATGCAATTCCTCCTTGGGTCGAAAGTGGTAACGTTCCCGTTTTCTATGAACATTTTACCATGCATATAGATCATTGTCAACGCTATTATATTAGTAATTTTGATTAATATCTGACTGGATAAAATAGATGAAGCGTTTTTATCAAAGGAACGTTCCCACATTTCGGAAACGAACAATGGGTTGCAAAAAAAAGCCTGCAGGGACTGCCCCGCAGGCCTTATTGTCATTCATCCTCAAAACAGGCCGAGGTGAGTGAGAAATTTTTTCGCCCGGCAAGGAGCCGGAGCGAGGCGTAGCCGGTACAGCCGTTTGTATAGCCGTTGAGCAGTAGTGGGAACGCGCCCTAGTTCACAGAATATCTCCTCGGGCACGCCGCTGACGCGACGGTCTTCCCGATAGCAGCCGATTAGCTCCACCGGAAAATCCGGCGTGATATCCGCCTGCGAGAACGCGGCCTGGCACATATGGTTTGACCTAAAAATCACCCGGCACTCCTTCTACTTCATCGTCTCCTGCTTGGTCTTCTTGTCCACCACATGGCGCGACGCCAGCTCCCTGCGGATATCATCCGGGGTGATGCCCGTCTCCGCCATCAGCACCATTACGTGGTAAGCCAGGTCGGCGATCTCATAGACCGTTTCCTCGTGACTGCCCTTCATCGCGCCGATGATGACCTCGGTGCACTCCTCGCCCACCTTCTTGAGGATTTTCTCCTTGCCCTTTGCAAACAGATAGGTGGTGTATGAGCCTTCCTTCGCCTCCGCTTTGCGCCCGAGAATCAGCTCGTACAAGCTATCCATGGAGAAGCGCTGCGCGTCCTCGTCCGTGTGGATGGGGTTGTGGAAGCAGCTCTCCTGGCCGGTATGGCAGGCGGGGCCTTCGCGGATTACCTCCACCAGCAGCGCATCGCCGTCACAGTCGGCGGTCACGCGCGCAATCCGCTGCACGTTCCCGCTGGTCTCCCCCTTGCGCCAAAGCGTCTGGCGCGAGCGCGAGTAGAAGCACGTCCGCCCCTCGCGCAGGCTGATCTCCAGGCTCTCCCGGTTCATGTATGCGACGGTCAGCATCTGGCCGGTGTAGAAGTCCTGTACCACCGCCGGGATCAGGCCGTTTTCGTCAAACTTTAGTTGCAACTGTGTATCCATAGGCCTCCTCACCGCATCCCGATGCCCTGCTCACGCAGGTACTGTTTTAGCTCCGGAATGCTCACTTGCTTGTAATGGAAGATGGACGCGGCTAGCCCTGCATCCACGCCTGGGATTGCGTTGAACAGCTCCGCAAAGTGCGCCATGCTGCCCGCGCCGCCGCTGGCGATCA
>JAVBQK010000066.1:0-10981 GCA_031549105.1 Eubacteriales bacterium | reverse complement strand
TACATAGCCATCAGGAGCATCTCTATGCGCTGCTTCAGCTCTGCGCGCAGATGGGCATGGGCGACCGTACTTTCGTGCACGCATTCCTGGATGGCCGCGATACGCTTCCCATGAGCGCAGAGGGGTATATGGCTGCGCTGGAGGCGAAGATGCAGGCGCTAGGCTCCGGCACGCTTGCCAGTATGGCGGGGCGTTACTATCCTATGGACCGCGATGGCAACTGGGATCGTATTGAGGTGGGTTATGCCGCGCTGCTGGGTGAAGGCGATACCGCTGCAAGCTGGCGCGATGCGCTGGCGGCCAGTTACGAGGCTGGCGTAACAGACGAGTTTGTGGAGCCGGTGGTTTTTGTGGATGAGACGGGTGAACCGCTGGGCGCAATGCAACCGGGCGACAGTGTCATCTTTTCGCATTTTCGCTCTGACCGTGCGCGGGGATTGACCGATGCTTTGACGCAAAGGGAGTTTACCGGGTTTGAACGCCCGGGCGGGTATCTGGATCTTGATTTTGTGACGATGACCGACTACGGTGCCGCGTTTGAAAACGTATCGGTCGCATATCCGCCGGTGGCGCTGGAGGATGTGTTGGGTGCCTATCTGTCCGATCAGGGGATCAGCCAGATGCGCATTGCCGAAAGTGAAAAATATGCCCACGTGACCTACTTCTTCAACGGTGGGGTGGAGCAGGCATATCCCGGTGAGACACGGTTTGTGGTGCAGTCAAATGACAGTGCGGGCGTGGCGATGCAGGCGGAAGCCATCACGGACGCAGCTATCGATGCGGTGCAGTCGGGCGACTACGGCTTTGTTGTGATCAACTACGCAAACACCGACGTAATGGGCCATACGGGCGATTACGATCTGGCAGTGGAAGGCTGCCAGATTACGGATGCTCAGTTGGGGCGGCTGCTAGATGCGGTGGTGGAGGCTGGGGGAAAGGCTGTCGTGACCAGCGATCATGGCAATTGCGAGCAGATGATCGACCCGCAAAGCGGCCAGCAGTTCACAGCCCATACAAGCAACCCGGTGCTGCTGCTGGTGATCGATCCAGGCAGGCCGGATATGATCCTCCGGGAGGGGGGCAGGCTGGCGGATGTCGCGCCGACGGTTTTGCAGCTGATGGGGCTTGCGCAGCCTGCGGCGATGACGGGGGAGAGCTTGATCGAGTAGGGGCGGAATTGAGTGGAGTTGAATGATGGGAAATAGCAAGCAGCGTTTGTGGTGCAGAACTATGCCTTTTTTGCCGATCATAGATGCCTTCACACAAAACACAAAAACCCGTGGTATACTAACCCCGAGGTGATCCGATGCCGCGCATTTTGGTCGTTGAAGACGATCCGGACATTCAAACGCTGCTCGTCAATTTTTTGCAGGCGGAAGCGTATACTGTCGCCGCCGCGTCCGACGGCGTGGAGGCCGTCTCGCTGTTTCACCAGCAGCCGTTCAATTTGATCCTGCTAGACATCATGCTGCCGAAAATTGACGGATACGGTGTGCTCGAGCTAATCCGCAGGGAGTCAGGGGTGCCGGTGGTTCTGGTGACGGCGCTGGACGCCGAAGAAAACCAGCTCAAAGGCTTTGACCTGTTGGCCGACGACTATGTGACCAAGCCTTTTTCCATGCCCGTGCTGCTGCGCAAGGTGGCTGCTGTGCTCAGGCGAACAGCCAGCGCATCCGATCATCCGTCTGGCAGTGGGTCCCTCCTGCGCCACCGCGATCTCGCGCTCAATGTGGAGGGCTACCAGGCATATCAAAGTGGCGACGCCCTGGACCTGACGCAGAAGGAGTTTGAACTGCTAAAGGAACTGATCGCGAACCGTGGCCGGGTGCTGACACGCCAGGCATTGCTGAATCGGGTCTGGGGATACGATTTCTTCGGCGATGAGCGCGTTGTCGACACGCACGTCAAGAATCTGCGCAAGAAACTCGGCGTGGACTATATTGAGACAATCCGAGGGGTGGGATACCGCGTTGATCCGGAGAATTAAGGCGAGTTTGTCGATCAAGCTGTTCCTGATCACCGCGCTGCTGCTGACGGCTGCCTGCGGCATGACGTATGCGTGTATCGCATGGGCCATGCCAGTATCCTACCGTTCCACGCTGACGGAGGAACTGGAGCCGCAAGCGCAGGCGCTGGTAGCGGCGCTTGAACAGACAACACTTGAGGATTGCAAGCCGCTGCTAACCCAGTTCGCTGCACAAACCCGAACCAATCTGACGATTCTGGACAAGGCGAACAACCTCGTTTACTCGGTTCAAACGCCGGAGATCACCATTTACGGAGGGATTTTTGTTACGGTCGGAGTCGTGGAAAGCGATGAGGTGAGCGATGATTCTGGCGCTGAAAGTACGCAGAATACCGCCATCGCATACAACAACGGAACAGCAAGCACCACCAGTGAGGAAGTGAATGGCGTCAGCATATCCGGCGCCGAGGCGCACGTCTATCCGTTTTCGTTCCGGGACGCCAGCGAACCCTATACACTGCTCGTGGCGAGCGTCATGCGCGAAGTGAATCAGGTGCAGGAGGCTTTTCTCAGGATTCTGCCGGGCGTTGCGGCGGCAGTTTTGGCCGTGTCTCTGCTGGGATCGCTGCTGTATGCACGGTACGTTACGCGCCCCATCGTGCGGATCAGCGCGATTTCACGCAAACTATCGGCGCTCGACTTTGGCTGGCAGTGCGACAACAGCCGCACGGATGAGATCGGCGTGCTGTCGGATAGCCTGAATACCCTCGCGGAGCGCCTGTCCGCGGCGCTGGATGAACTCAAGCAGGCGAATGCCGCGCTTACGGGCGAGGTGGAGCGTGAGCGGGACTTGACGCGCCGCCGGTCCGAACTGTTTGCCGCCGTGTCTCACGAGCTGAAAACGCCTGTCACCATCATCAAAGGGCAGCTTGAGGGGATGATCCGGCATGTCGGCGTGTATGCTGACCGGGATGCGTATCTCGCGCGCTGCCTTGTGGTGACCGAATCGATGGAGGCCATGGTGCAGGAAATTTCCACCATCGCGCGGACGGAAGGCGTGGGCACGGCGCTGTCCTCAGAGCGCTTTGCACTTGGCCGGCTGGTGCGGTCATGCCTCCAGGCTCACGAGGAATTGTTGGAGCGCAAGCACATTGCTTTGGAAACGGATATTGATCCCGTTCCTGAGATCGATGCCGACCCTGCGCTGATTCAAAGGGCAATCGCAAACCTGGTATCAAACGCCGTTCGCCATACCCCGGACGGTGAAACCGTGCGCGTACGTGTCTTCACGGCGGGAGACGCGGTGTGTTTCTCCATTGAAAATACCGGCGTGCATATCGCGGCCGATGCGCTGCCGCGCCTGTTTGATGCGTTCTACCGGGTCGACGCGTCGCGCAACCGAAAAACCGGCGGCAGCGGCCTGGGGCTGTACATTGTCAAGACGATTCTGGACCGGCACGGCGCTGTGTGCGATATTGTGAACACGGAGGACGGTGTCCGCGCCGACATCGTGTTCCCGCCGCCAAGCCACACGGAAACCACATAAACCCCACACAGAAATGCCAAGCCGCCCTGTTATGATTGCAACAGCATCGTAACGAAAGGGCGGTCTTTGTTTTATGAATATAGCGATCGATCATGTGGACATGACCTATCCGACCGGGAAAAAGGCGCTGGCTGGCGTCTGCCTGAACCTTGCCAGTCCCAACCTGATCGGCCTGCTCGGGCCGAACGGCGCGGGCAAGACCACGCTGATGAAGCTGCTGGTCGCGGGACTTTTGCCGACCGGCGGACGCATTGCGCTTGACGGTGCGCCGCTGATCCAGCAGGAGAAACGCCTAAAGTCACGGCTGGGGTATTTGCCGCAGTCGTTTGGCCTGTACGACGAACTGACCGTGTCGCAGTTTTTGTCCTACATGTGCGCACTGAAGGGCATCCGTGATAGTAAGCGCGCCGTTGCGGAGGCGATGGAGGCCGTCCGCCTCACGGACAAGCGCCGGGCGCGTATCCGCACGCTGTCCGGCGGGCAGCGGCAGCGCGTGGGCGTGGCGCAGGCGCTGCTTGGCAAGCCGGAACTGCTGATCCTGGACGAACCCACCGTCGGGCTTGACCCGGAGGAACGCGTGCACTTTCGCAACCTGTTCTCCGCCGCCGCGCAGGACAAGATCGTCGTGCTGTCCACGCACATCATCGAGGACGTGCAGTCCATCTGCAACCGGCTGATCGTCATCCACGAGGGGCACATCTTGTTCGACGGCGCGCCGGAGGCGCTGATCGCGGCAGCCCAAGGTCATGTGGGAATGTTCTTTGAAACGCGTGAGCACACAGCGAATGGCACATACCAGATCACGTCGCGCCTGAACACGGCGCGCGGCGTATGTTGCCGGATCGTTGCGGAGACGCTGCCGCCGTTTGCGGAGCCGGCTGAACCGACGCTCGAGGACGCCTACCTGTACCGCATCGGGAAGGGGGCGGACACGGAATGAGCTTCCCAAACGCGCTTCGGGTGGAGACGGGCCGTCTGTTCCGTTCGTCTGCCGCGTGGCTGGTGGCAGGCCTGACGCTGTTGTCGCCACTGCTTGGCTATGCGGGTTTCCAGCCTGCGGCCGCCATGACGCGGGCCAGTCGCCTGGTCGCCAATCCGGCGCTCGCGGGCGCACTGTGCGGCGCAGTGCTGTTCGCGTTGCTGACGCTATGGGAGATGGACCGCGTGCACCGCGCGGAAGTGGCGGTGTTGACCGATACGGTTGTTTCACCGGCGGTGCTGAACGCAGCACGGCAGGCTGCGCTGCTCCTCCTTGGCACCGTGACCGGCGTGCTGGCGTTGCTCCTTTACCTACCCTACACCGCCGTGCAAATGGGTACTGTGTTCGACCTTCGGGATACAGTCGGCTGTTATCTGATCCTGATGATGATGGGCCTGTGGCTGGGCAGCCTTTTCGCGGGGGCTTTTTACCAGGCGACACGGCGGGTTGATGTGAGCTTTGTGCTGATCGCCGCGTGTGCGCTGCTCAGCATGAGCCAGTATTGGCATCAGGACTTCCTGCTGCGCTGGATCAACCCGATCATCCCGGTTCTTTCCGACGACTTTTCCAACCGCCAGCCGCTTTGGATGGCATTGTATAACCGCGCGTTCTGGCTGCTGGTGCTCGGTGGGCTGTGGGCGCTGTCATCGCTATGCACGCGGCGGTATGGCAAGGGATTGTTCCGCTCATTTGCCTGGAATGCGCGACGGGCGTATGTCCCGGCGCTGGCGATCCTGCTAATCATTTGCGGCGTGACGGCCTATGCCGGGCAGCCGTTCGTCAACCATGCGCCGCTGGATGTATATGCCGACGCTGCCGCCGCGGAACGGTCCGAAGACGTCACGCTATTGTCCACGCATGTCGACGCCCGGCCAAACCTCACCTGGGGAACGCAGCACGGCACTGCGACCTACCATATGCGCAACACGGGCAGCGAATCTGTCCGCCAGCTCGTCAGCATCAACTGCGGCTACACGGTCAAGTCATTGGCGGTGAACGGTCAGCCCACCGCGTTTGAGGACCTACATGATGATATCGTACGCGCAAAGCATGTGGCGTTCCTGTTGCCGCCGGGTGATGACATCGAGGTCATCATGGAGTATGGCGGGTACCCACAGCTGTGGAGCCTGGCCCGCGCAATCATGGGTGGAGACGAGATCGAGCGCCGGTATATCTATCTGACCGGACCGGCTTTCGCGCCGGCAATGGAGGCGGAACCGGGCCGCAACAACCGGATTACGGCCGATATCGCGTTGCCCAGCTATATGAGCGCGTTGGTGAACGGCGGAGAGGCCGAGCGCGTTGCGGAGAATGAGGACAGCACAGCGCAATGGCGATTGACCGCGAACAGCCCGCACATCTACCTGTATGCGGCCGACTATGTGCGCCAAGATGTTTCGACAGAAGAGATGTCCGTCGACTTTTTCTACAGCCGAAAGCACGAGGCAGTGATGGAACGCGTCAACATTCATCAGACGCTGGGCGACGTGCTTCAGTATTGCGCGCAAAACGTCGGCCCGCTACATTTCGCTGAAAACAGTAGGTTGAAGCTGGTGCAGATAACGGCGTTCATGTTTGGCGGCTACGCCTCAAACGGCATGAGTGTGATGGGCGAGACATCGTTCGCCGAGGAAGGGCTGAACGATCCGTTGAAGGGCGCGAGTGGCAATGAGGTGATGGCACATGAGATCATCCACCAATGGTGGGGCCTGGGCCGCATGTTTACCGAATGGAGCCCGGACGTGGATATTGAATGGTCATCGGAAGGATTCACGGTCTATACGACATACCGGCTCATGAAGGAACTGTATGGCGACGCGTACGCGAAGAAGTACTATGTCGATGTCTGGAGGGAACAGGTGGATGCGTTGCAGCGCGACTTTTATCATCGCCATTCCGAGTATCTGGATCGCCTGCCCGAGCAATATGCCGCGATGATCCGGTCAGCAAATGAAACGACGCGGCGGTATTGCGAAATGCCACTGAAAATTCTGAAGGCGGCGGAGCTCGTCGGCGGAGAGGAACGTATGGATGGGATTATGGCGGATCTGTTTACCACGCAGGAGTTGGAGATGCCGCCGTACTTGTCCTACCAGGACTTTCTGAATGCATGCGGGCTGACAAAGGAGGCGTTGAACCTTGACTAGGCTGCTTGGGTATGAGCTAAGGCGGCTATTGCTGAACAAAGTTTTCCTTGCGCTGCTGGCCATTACAGGCATATTTGGCTATCAGGTGCTCGCTGGAAATACGATTCGGGGCGTCGCACACACCGCGCCGTTTTCCGAGTGGAGCTACGGGGCATACCTATCGGCGGTGCTGCCGCTGCCGCTGATCGCACTGTTGTTCTTCATTACGTTCTTGTATACGCCGCACGAAAAACGCGTCGCAGCCATTACGGAGGCGACGCCGATTGACCCACGCGCATACCGCGCGGTGCGGTGTTTGGCAATGATCGTCGGATATTTGGTGCTAGTGGTTATGGCCGTCGGCATAGCGTGGGTGTGGTACGCACAGGTGTTTGGATTGAAGCTGTTTAGCGCATTCATTGTACCGACGCTGATGACGGCGCTGCCCGCGATGCTGCTGGTGCTGGGCGTAGGACTGCTGGCGGGCAGGGTACATGTGGGGTTGCTGTACGCGCTGATGCTTGCACTGCTGCTGCTCGGACAAGCGAGTTTGCCATTGGGAATCGACTGGCTGGGCGTGACGTTCTTTAACGAGTACCCGCTGACGCTGCCGCTTGGGGCCGACGGCGAACCTGCCTTCACGGTGCCCGGGATCGTTACGGCGGCGAGATGGGCAATAGCACTGACAGGGGCAGTGCTAGCCAGCGTGACAGTAGGGCGGAAGATAAATGGTGCTGGGGCTGGGAGAGGATGAGGATAAACAGGTGCTAGTGACAGCATAATATAGAAAGGAATGAGGCCGCATATCGTTTTGATTGCGCCCTCATTCCTTTACCCTCTGTTGGTGGCAGGCGTCAACACCCTATCCAGAAGCGATCTCCAACTACAGAGGATTCTCCATCCGGCACATATTCACAGCCCGGTAAAACGGGTTGAAGGCCTGCATTCTGATCGTACGTCCCCCTAACGGATTTCGGTTTCCGCATAAAAGCCGCGGCTAGCTCCATCCACCCAGGCATCGGAGCTGATTTCAAACGGAGCAGCCAAGCGGATATCGTCGGAGCCGCCGCCTACCATCGCCTGCATATCCCCTTTTTCTACCTTCCACTTCATTTCCTGGTCCAGGAAAGCGAACTGGGTCATCTTGCATGCAAAGGAGACGGTTTTTGTTTCCCCTGGCAGTAGGCTTACCCGCTTAAACCCTGCTAGCTCCATAACAGGCCGCGCCACGGTTGCGTATTCATCCTTTACGTACAGCTGCACCACTTCATCCCCAGGACGGTCCCCTGTGTTTTTTACATCCACAGAGATCTTCATGGTTTCATAGGGCTTGAAGGCTGTTTTGTTCAGCGCCAAATTGCTGTACGCAAACGCGGTGTATGAAAGCCCGTGTCCGAAACAATATCTTGGTGTATGAGGCCCGTCCACATAGCTTTGAAACCCGATACTTTCCCCTTCATGATAGCTAGAGCCATGTTCGTGGGCATAAAATATCGGAATTTGCCCTGCATTTCTCGCGACCGTCACGGGCAGCTTGCCGCCGGGATTATAGGTGCCCATCAAAGCCTCCACAATGGCCTTGGCGCCCTGCTGCCCGGGGCTGAAGGCCTCCAAAATCCCGTTTATGCTCTGATCCGCCATATCGCTGGAAATAGGCCGGCCATCAAAATGCACCGCAACCGTTGGCTTATGAAGCTTCGCCAGTTGCTTTAAAAAGCTTTCCTGGCAAGGAGGCAGGTTGATGTTCGTGGCATCGATCCCCTCGCCCATGGTGGAGGAGGTGTTCCAACCGTATTTCCCGCCCAATGTGAGCAAGACAACATCCGCATTCTTGGCCAATTGAAGGGCCTCTTCGAAGTGAGATTCATCATCCCCAATGTAGGGGTAGCCATAAGCATACTGAATATCCGCCTCCGGGCAGGCTTCCTGAAGGGCCTCCAGCAGATTTAAGATGCCAGGGTATTGGGCTTTGGCAAGATCCTCCATACCGGGGTGCTCCATGTTTACAATACTGCCCGGGTAGTTATTCTCCCCCGCCCGCGCCGCCTTGGCGCTTTCATCCACTTCGATGCCTGCCATGGTAAAGCGGATACCCAGCATGGTTTCCTTCATAGAGAGATAGCTATAGCCGCCAAATAGCGCCCTGGATGAAGCCGCATGATGACCGATAACCGCTACCTTCTTGCCCCTTATATCAAGAGGCAGAATGCCATCGTTTTTCATCAGCACCAACGATTCCCTTGCGGTTTGCAGGGCCGTTTCCTGAACAGATGCGGCATAAGCCTCCCTGACGGCGGCTTCCCCTAACGGAAAGGGGTTTTCAAACAGACCCAACGCAAACTTGGCCGTGAGCACCCGAAGCACCGCGTCATCCAAGGTTTTCATATCTGCCTTGCCTTCTTTAAAATAAGCAAGGAGCTCTTCTGTATAGCTATCCGGACCCGGCAATTCCACATCCATGCCCGCCTCCAGCGCCATGAGGCCGGCTTCTGCCTTGGACTTTGCCACCCGCTGATTGGTGTGCAGTTGCATCACTGCGCAATAATCGGACACGGTGAGCCCTTCAAACTGCATTTCATCCCGCAAGAGGTCTTTCAGAATCGCCTTGGACCCCGCCACCGGCTCCCCATCGATGGTGCCGTAGGCATTCATCACCGCACCCAAATGCCCTTGGGTTATGGCAGCCTGGAAGGGTTTTGCATAAACCTCTCGCAGTTGCCGGGGTGATACAGGGCACGCCGCGCCGTGTATCCCGCCAATGGAGGCTTGGAACGCGAGAAAATGCTTGCTGGTGGCCATCATGCCCCTATCCTGCAAGCCCCTTACATAGGCGGTACCCATCGCGGCGGCCAGGGTTGGGTCTTCACCATAGGTTTCTCCCTGGCGGCCAAAGCGGGGATCCCGGGAAATATCGAACACAGGCCCCAGCGCATGGCGCAGGCCCACAGAAACGGCCTGATCCGCGATAATCCCGGCCATTTTTTCTTCAAGTTCAGGGTTCCACGTAGCGCCTTGGCCAATGCCGCTTGGGAAGGCAGCGGCGCCGTGCATCAGCAATCCCGTCAGGGATTCGCAATGGAACAACGCTGGAATACGGTGCGGGCTTAGCGCCATAAACTTTTCCTGTAGCTCGCGTATCCATTCCGCTACAGCGGCCGGGTTTTCCTTCGTTGAGATCATCAGGCATGATACGTGCCCAACACCCCTGGGAAATGCCTCACCCATGTCTTTGCCGAAGAAGTTAGCAGGGTTCACGCATTGAAGCTGCGTCAGCTTTTCCTCGTCGCTCATGCGGGACAGCAAATCCTCCGCTCGCTGCCGAGGGGGCAGGATTTTGTTTTGATATGGCAGCATGTCTTTCGCCTCCATCATCTTACGATAGCTCTTCCAAAAGAGAGTCCAGCCTGTCCATGGCTTTGAGCTGCCCTTCGTCTTCGGGGGCATAAAGGCCAACCACCTCGCGGATAGACATATGGCGCAAATCGCTTGGTACACTGGAGGCCAAGGGCATATGACGATCAAACAACGCCTTGACCCTTGGCTCCGCGAAGAGTTCACCCAGGGGCATGAAGGTGGTGTACTTAGGCAACAGCCCATGGGCGATTTCATACGCATAGGTATAATCCCCGGCAGCTAAAGTGACGGTTTCTTCCTTGCCGGTGAGGGGCAAAAACAGTTCCGCCGTACAGCCAAAGGGAACGGTTACGTCAAGCGCCAAATGATCCTTATCCGTAAACTTCCATGCCAATTTATACAGACCTGCCGCCGAACGGTATTCTGCCGCCAAGTGCTGAAGTTCCCGATTGGGCGTAGGTTTTAGTACCACCTTTTTAAAGCCCGGCGCCTCTTCCTGCGGGTTAATGCCCGCTGCGTGCCGCCAAATCCATTCCACAATGCTGCCATAGGCGTAGTGGTTCAGGCTGTTCATGCCGGTGGAAGAAATGCTGCCATCATCGTTAACGCTGTTCCACCTCTCCCAAATGGTGGTGGCGCCCAGGCCGATTTCGTGGAGCCAACCCGGGTATTCTTCGTTTAGCAATAGCTGATAGGCAAGACTTCCAAGGCCTTCATCGGATAGCACATTGCATAGATAGGGCGTGCCCACAAAGCCTGTTGTAAGCTTGTTGTCGGCATAGGAGAGTCTTTGCTTGAGCGCCGCTTTTGCCCGCTCACGATCGGCCTGCAGGTTAAATTGCAGGGTTAAAACGTGGACCGTCTGCGTATCGATGGTACATCTGGCCGTTTGAGAATAGTACTCTGTTTGAATCCACGCTAGGATCTGATCGGCAAGAGCATTGTACGCATCGGCTTCGTCAAATTTGCCCAGTACACGGGCCGCCTTCGCCACAAGCTGCGCGCTCTTG
>JAVBQK010000169.1:0-13379 GCA_031549105.1 Eubacteriales bacterium | reverse complement strand
GCGATCGCGACGCTGGTAAAGGATAAGGGAGAGGATGAAGCGGCGCTGAAGGCACTGAAAGCCAGCACCACCTATTGGGAGCCCATGATGGATGACCCCGGCGAAAACGACGTACCCTATTGGGCGGTTTGCTTCTACAATCCGGATATCAAGGCTGGGGGCAATTACAGCGCCCTGAGCCAAGTGAACATAAAGGTGGAGGATGAAGAGCCCTTCTTCGTTTTCAGCGTGGAAGCGGACGGCCCGGGCAACGGCTGATTCCGATAGATAGTACCCATATAAAGGCCCTGTTTGCGGCGCAGAGCGCGTCTCAAACAGGGCCTTTCACATTGTGCCTATTCGCGGCCTTCGGGTGATTCTTCTGAGGGTGCGTGGTATTTGATAACCCTGGCAGGAACCCCGCCCGCCACGCAGTTTGAGGGGATATCATGGGTCACGACCGCGTTTGCGCCGATCATCACATTATCGCCAATGGTTACTTCACCAATGATTTTCGCGCCCGCGCCGATCATGCAGTTATCCCCGATGGTGGCGGAGGTATCCACCCCGCCCTGCGATATGGTGACCTGTTGCAGGATGGAGACATTCCGGCCAATTTTTGCGTCGTGGGAGATGATGATGCCATTGAGGCCGTGCAGCAGGATGGGCGGCGTGGCGAACTGCGCGCCATGGCCCATGTCTGTGCCCATCGACGCGTTATTAAACGCATCGGAGCGCTTGATGCGGTATAAATAGTAATACCTAAGCAGCTTGGATTTCTTGGAGTTTGGGTTGACCACCTCGGCGCGCATTTTCCAGTATTTGTCGTGGTCGTAGTGCTTTAGCCGAGCCAGCAAAAACTTGGTGAACTTGTTCTCCATATTTACATTCATATCCACATCACCCCACATACACCGCATAATGGACAAATGCATTATAGCACAACAATGGACGGGCTTCCAACCCTTTCTTGTCAAGATGATTCCCGCATGCTATGATAGCCGCAAAGAATGGAGACAGCATATGACACAGATCGAAATTCGGCAAAAGCTGGAGGCCCTGGCGGATCCAGCCTACCGGGAGTTCTACGCTGGGCTGATCCCAGGGGTGATAGGCGTGCTGGGTGTGCGCATGCCTGCGTTGCGGAAAGTTGCCAGGGAGATCGCACGCGGAGATTTTCGCGCGTATATGGATGCCGCGCAGGACGGAAGCTACGAGGAAGTGCTGCTGCAGGGCCTCGTAATCGGATACGCCAAGGCTGAACCGGATGAGCTACTGGCGTATACCGAGCGCTTTGTTGAGAAGATTGACAACTGGGCGGTCTGCGATAGCTTCTGTATCGGGTTTAAGCTCGCAAAGGCACACCAGGAAACCGTTTGGGCGTTCCTCCAGCCATACCTTGCCAGTCAAAAGCCATACTCCATTCGCTTCGGTGTGGTGATGCTCCTCAACTACTACATTGACCAACCGCATCTTTCGCAGGTGTTGGGGCTGCTGGACGGCATCCGGCATGATGACTACTATGTCCGTATGGCGGTAGCGTGGGCTGTTTCCGCATGCTTCACAGCCTTTCCGGAGGAAACCATGCGGTACCTTCAGCAAAGTCAGCTGGATGATTGGACCTATAACAAGGCGTTACAGAAAATCGTTGAATCCCGCCTGGTAGATGATGCGACCAGGACAGAAATACGCGCGATGAAGCGAAAGGAGGTCAGGCAAAATGCGTAGAAAAGACAGGGAAATTACGGACATTGATCAGATCGAAATGATTCTGGCGAAGAACAACGTGTGCAGGCTGGCGTTGCACGGCGAGGAGTATCCATATCTGCTGCCGCTTAACTATGGATACGTTCGCCAGGGCGACCGGTTCCGGCTGTATTTCCATGGCGCGCGCGAGGGCATGAAGATGGACGCCCTGCGGCGTGACTCCCATGCGGCATTTGAGGTGGACTGCGAAACCCGCGTCATCCAGGGCAAGGCGCCCGGCGAATACACGATGGCCTATGAAAGCGTGGTCGCGATCGGCGTATTGTCTATCGTCGAGGGCGACGAAAAGAGGGACGGCCTTGCAGCCATCATGCGGCAGGTTGCCCCGGGCGAAACCTTTGCCTTTGACCAGGCGACTCTTTTGGGGGTGACCGTCCTCTGCCTGGAGGTGTCGCAAATCACAGGCAAGCGAAACCGCCCGGCATAGTTCGGGCACACGCAAAAAACCCCTGGCAAAGCTGACAGCGGTTTGATGCGGTAAGGCGATTTTCCGGTAGTTCCGTTATTCCCTGACTTCGTCGCGGTCACGGAAGAGGAGCGAAATGCACCACAGTCCGGCAAGTCCGACGATGCCGTACACAATGCGGCTGACGGTTGCGGCCTGTCCCCCGAAGAGATACGCAACCAGGTCAAATTGAAACAGCGCGATGAGGCCCCAGTTAATGGCGCCAACAATGACGAGCAAAAGCGATACGCGATCCATACTACTCAACTCCTTTTCTAAGTCTTGGGCTAGTATGTCCGCGCACCGTGGCTGCAATTCATCCGTTTCTGGGGTCTTGTGATTTTTGTTTTTTTGCCTCTGAATCAAATTGCTCGATTACGAGCCGATCAAACGAAATTGGCTCCACAAAGTGGTCGGCCGTGAACGCCGTCTGGCCGAACTGCGCCCACTCGCGCGTGTGCTTGCTCAGCCACATTGGGCGCGGGACGTCCAGCCGCGCGCACATTGCCTCGATTGTCTCCGTTAAATCCTCTCCCATATCTATCGTCTCGCTCCGCACAATGCGTTCCTTGCGCATCATGCGCGCCCATAGCTTCACCATATCATTTCCTCCTAGTGGATTCCTTGCCTTAGTATGCCAGAAATTGTGGGCCCGCGCAACACGCCGGTTGACAAAAATACCCGATAAACGCTATACTGCATAGGTTCGTGTGGGCAAGCGCCATGGGCGGAGCGGCCCCCGGCGCGTCTTAATGGACGGGAGGCTAAGCGATGAAGAAGATCACGGAAACATTTGGCAGTATGATCTTTGGGGATCAGGCAATGCGGGATAAGCTGCCGGCCGATGTCTACAAAGCACTGCGAAAGACCATGCAGAATGGCAGGTCGCTGGACCCACAGCTTGCGGGTGCGGTGGCCAATGCGATGAAGGACTGGGCGATCGAGCGCGGGGCAACCCACTACACGCACTGGTTCCAGCCGATGACCGGCATCACCGCCGAAAAGCATGATAGCTTCCTCAAGCCCGAGGGAAACGACCGTGTGATCCTGGATTTTTCCGGGAAAGAGCTGATTCGCGGCGAGCCGGATGCGTCCAGCTTCCCTTCCGGCGGCCTGCGCGCGACGTTTGAGGCGCGCGGCTATACCGCCTGGGACCCGACCTCCTATGCTTTCATCAAAGATGGAACACTCTATATTCCCACCGCCTTTTGCTCCTATACCGGCCAGGCGCTGGATAAGAAAACGCCGCTGCTGCGCTCCATGGAGGCGCTCAACAAGCAGGCGATGCGCGTGCTGCGCGCGCTGGGCAACACGGCAACCAAGAACGTGATGCCGATGGTCGGTGCGGAGCAGGAGTATTTTTTGATTGACAAAACGCTTTTTGACCGCCGTAAGGACCTGGTCTTTACCGGGCGCACGCTCTTTGGCGCGAGGCCACCCAAGGGCCAAGAGATGGACGATCATTATTTTGGCAGCATCAAAACGCGCGTCGCGGCATTCATGCGCGAGCTGGACGAGGAACTGTGGGCGCTGGGCGTTCCGGCCAAGACCGAGCATAACGAAACCGCGCCCGCACAGCATGAGCTGGCCGTTGTATACACCACCACCAACATCGCCACCGACCACAACCAGATCATCATGGAGATGCTCAAAAAGGTAGCTGAGCGCCATGGACTGGCGTGTCTGCTGCATGAGAAGCCGTTTGCGGGCGTCAATGGCAGCGGAAAGCACAACAACTGGTCACTGTCTACCAACGATGGGCAGAACCTTCTGGACCCCGGTGTGTCCCCGCATGACAATCTGCAATTCCTGCTGTTCCTCAGCGCGGTCATACAGGCTGTGGACATGAACCAGGACCTGCTGCGCGTATCCGTGGCAGGCGCAAGCAACGACTATCGCCTGGGCGGGCACGAAGCCCCGCCCGCGATCATTTCGATGTACCTGGGCGATGAGCTGACGGCCATCCTTGCATCAATGGAGCACGGCAGCGTCTACGATACCGATATGAGCGCCGACGTAGAAATCGGCGTGCACGTGCTCCCCCACTTCGCGCGCGACACCACCGACCGCAACCGCACATCGCCGTTCGCGTTCACGGGGAACAAGTTCGAGTTCAGAATGCTTGGCTCGTCGCAGTCGGTTGCTGACCCCAACATCATCCTCAACACGATCGTTGCGGAGACACTGGGTGGGTTTGCGGATGAGTTGGAGGCATCAAGCGACACCACGGCCACCGTGCGCGCGCTGATCCAGAAGACTGTCCACGCGCACAAGCGCATCCTCTTTAACGGCAACAACTATGCGGCCGAGTGGGTGGAAGAAGCTGAGCGGCGCGGCCTGCTGAATCTGCGGACCACCGCCGATGCGCTGCCCTATTTTGTTAGCGACAAGAACATTCTTCTCTTCGAGAAGCACCATGTGTTCACCGCGACGGAGATGCGTTCGCGTCAGGAGATTTTGCTGCAGAGCTATGGAAAGGTGCTGCACATTGAAGCGCTGACGATGCTGGATATGGCGCGCCAGTCGATTTTCCCGGCGGTGATGGCATACGTCAAATCAATCTGCGACGCGGCGCTTGCCAAGCGCGCGGTTTCCGATGTGATTAGCATCGCTTCGGAAGAGGCGGTTATACGCGAGCTTTCAGGGCTGAGCGATGATCTGTACCGACACATTGGCGATCTTGATCGGGCCGTGCAGGGCGCACATTCATTCCCTGAGCCGCTGGCCACCGCCGCCTATTACCGCGACACGGTGCAGCCCATCATGGTGCAGCTGCGCGGAACCGCGGACCGGATCGAGCTGCTGCTGGCAAAGCAGTACCAGCCCTTCCCCACCTACGCGGAGCTGCTATTCAGCCTGTGAAGAAATCCAACCCCGGAGGCGGAGCGCGGCGCGCTTCGCCTCGTTTTTTCGCATGCCGCGCGAGCAGACCTCGTCGATAGCCCGCTGCCAGTCCGCGCCGCCCAGCAGTAGGTCCATCAGCTGTGCTTCGGCGCTTGCTTGAACCTGGGGAGCTTCTTCCGGTACAGTGACGCTGTGCAGGTCCAGCACGACACAGTATTCGCCTTTTTCAGTCTTGGGATTGTTTTGCAGCATCACCAGTACGTCCCGCGCTTCGCCGTGCAGGGTTTTTTCGTATTTCTTGGTCAGGTCGCAACAGACGCACGCCAGGCAGCCCGGCAGCGTTTCGGTCACCATCTCCATCAGGAACGTCACCCGGTGCGGGGATTCATGCAGAACCGCCACCGTCGGTCCCTTTGCGATAGCAAGCAGCTTCTTTTTCAGGTCGCCGCGTTCCCGGGACAGAAAGCCGTAGAACGCAAACTCACGCGCGTCAAAACCAGAGACCGACAGTGCCGCCGCCATCGCCGTTGGTCCTGCGATGGCCAGCACTTCAATCCCCGCCTGTGCCGCTTCACGCACCAGCAGGTGACCGGGGTCGGAAATGGCAGGCGTTCCCGCGTCGGTCACCAGCGCGACGCATATCCCCTCTTCCACCATTCGCGCGACAAGAGCGCCTGCCTTCTCGGTCTCATTGTGGCGGTGCAGCGATATCAGCGGCCGGCTGATGCCGAAATGGCGCAGCAGGTTGCCGGTGACGCGTGTATCCTCCGCCGCGATGAGGTCAACGCTCCCAAGCGTATCCAGCATGCGCGCGGAGGCGTCGGATAGGTTCCCGATGGGCGTAGCGACGACGTACAGCGTGGGCATGGCAGCTCCTATCGTTTCTCCGCGACGCGCAGCTTGGCGCTGCGGGCGCGGGGGTTTTCGTGTATTTCCTGATCGGATGGCTTGACCGCGCCGCGCGCGGGCAGACTGATGGTCGGTTTATTTCCGCACACGCAGACCGGCATCCCCGGCGGACAGGTGCAGGGGTTTTCCAGGCGGCGCAACGCCTGCTTGACGACACGGTCTTCCAACGAATGAAAGGTGATCACGCACAGCCTGCCGCCGGGTGCAAGGAGCGACACGGCGTCCTCGACAGCGGTAGTCAGCGGGGCCAACTCGTCATTGACGGCAATGCGCAGCGCCTGAAACGTCTTCTGCGCGGAATGGCCCTTATCGCGGTCGCGCACTTTGCGCGGAATCGCCGCATCCACCGCGCGCACCAGATCGCCCGTTGTCACAAGCGGCGTGCGGCCCCGGTGCTCCACCACGATGGCCGCGATTCGCGCTGCCCATGATTCATCTCCATAGTCGCGAAGCACGCGGGAAATGTAGGCCTCGGGCCAGGTGTTGACGAGCGTAGCGGCGGTGAACGGTTGGGTTTGGTCCATGCGCATGTCCAGCGGCGCATCGGCATGGTACGAAAAGCCCCGCTCCGCAGTGTCCAGCTGGTAGGAGGATACGCCAAGGTCCAGCAACACTCCGTCTACAGAGGTAATGTCCAGCGCCGCCAGCAATGCGCGCATGTCATGGAAATTGCCATGCACCGCCCGAAACCCGGGAAAGGAACCAAGCCGGGCTGTCGCGGCGCTTAGTGCATCCTGATCCCGGTCGATGCCAATTACAAAACCGCCACACGACAGAATCGCCTCACTATGCCCACCGCCGCCAAGCGTGCCATCCACATAGGTTTTGCCTGGGGACACCGCGAGGTACTGAATCACCTCATCCAACAGAACGGGTGTGTGTTGAAACATGGGGCCTCCGTTATTCTGCGCGTCTATCAGCGTTAGGAAAACAGTGCGTCATCCTGGCCAACGACCAGCGTCCTTAGTGCGCCCACCAGGTACAGCGATCCGGCCGCAATGATACGCCCGCCTTCCCCCGCCTGCGCACGGGCTTTTTCTAGGGCACCGGGCAGCGTCTCAGCCGCCAGTGCAGGTATGCCGCGCACACGGTACGCCTCCGCCAGCCTCCCCGGGTCCAGTGCGCGGTGGTTGTCAGGCGCGACGGTTATCGCCTCGTCCGCGAACAACGCAAAAATATCCGTGATTTTGCGCCAGTCCTTGTCCTGCATGATGCCGCAAAGCAGCACGTTTTTGCGGGGTGGCAGCGTCTGTACATAGGCGGCCAGCGCCTGTGCGCCCTGTGGGTTGTGCGCGCCGTCCATCAGGAGCGGCGGCTCTCCGGCAACCCATTCCAGCCTGCCAGGCCACCGGGTGTGGCATAACCCTTCAACGATGTGTGTATCCGAGATGGCGAACCCCTGCGCCTGTAGCTGCGCAAGCAGCTCAACAGCCACCCCGGCGTTGTAGGCCTGATGAGGACCTTCCAGGCTAAGCGTCAAACCGACCGTCGGTTTGGCAATGATAAAGGGCGAACCAATTTCCATGCACCGGGCGGAAACCACCTCGCGAACAGCATCATTTGCTTGCGCGGAGAGAATCAGCGGCACCCCCGGCTTTGCGATGCCCGCTTTTTCCGCTGCGATGGCCTCAAGGGTATCCCCCAGCACGTGCGTGTGGTCCAGTCCAATGGAGGCAATCGCCGCCACGCGCGGCACGATCACATTCGTCGGGTCCAGGCGTCCCCCCAGCCCCACCTCAATCACCGCAATATCGACAGCCGATTTGGCAAAATGCATAAAGGCAAGAGCCGTGCCGATCTCAAATTCTGTGGGGAATATGCCTTCTTCCCGCAGAACCAGCACCTCTGCGGCAACCGCATCCATCAGCTGCGTCAGCGTATCGTCGGGGATGGGCGTACCGTTTACGCGCATCCTCTCGTTGTAGCGCTGCAGAAATGGCGACGTATATAGGCCGACCTTATACCCGGCATAGCAGAGCGCCGCGTGCACATACGCGCAAACCGAACCTTTCCCATTTGTGCCCGCGACATGCACTGAGGCAAAGCGCTCCTGCGGATCGCCAAGCCTTGTTAGCAGCCGGTGCATGTTGGATAGCCCGTCCTTCTTTCCCAGCCCATAGGTGCCGTGAATGAAGGCAAGCGCCTCGTCATAGGTGAACGGTTTCATTCACGCAAGCCCCAGCGCCTCACGGACAAACGCTATGTACCCTTTGTTCTGGGCCCAGTCTTCGTCCATGCGGTTTCCTTTCAGGTCATAATAATATGAGCCGCTTTCGATCTCCACGGACAGCGAATCCAGGGGAAAACCCTTCGTGCGCATCGCGTGCGGCTTGTCCACCAAATAGAAAGGCCTCGACGCCACGCTATCATCAAACCGCTCTGCTATCCGCCCATCCGCAAAGGCGATGCACAGCCCGTTGCGGTAGCGAGCCAACGCCCGCCCACCCAGGGATGCGGCCAGCGAGGCGTAGTAGGCGATCATCGTCTCGTCATCCATGCGCTCGCCCTGCATCCTGCGTGCATGCTCGCCCGGCTGTTTGTCGTCAGCCAGACCATCCAGATACAGACCAGAGTCGGCGGCAAGCGTCGTCATCCCGGTCTGGTCGCGATAGAACAGGGCCTTTTGCCGCGCGTTCTCCAGCGGGTTTGCACCGGTCTCCTCGGCATCCGGCGGCGGGGACGGCAGATCCGACAGGCTAATCAGTTCAATGTCCAGCGGTGCAAGCCACCGCCGCATGGTGTCCACTTTGGCTGGGTTGTAGGTTCCGTATAGCAACTGCATCATATGCCTCTTACTGGAGCTCCGCCAGCTTCGCCTCGACCATCTCCGGCGTAGCGTAGTTGAGCGGCGAAAATCTGCCGCCCCTTGCGACTTCCAGCTTGTCCTTTGCATCGTCTGGTTTGCCGTCTTCAATATCGTACAGCGCCAGGAAATAGTTCGTGTCAATCGCGCTTTCCTTTTCTTTTAGCGCCTTGAGGAACCACTTGCGCGCCTCTACTTTGTCATTGCCCAGGCGGTAATAGGTCTGCGCCAGGTTGTCCAGCGTGATGGGGTCCTCGTCGTCATATTCAAGCGCCTCTTTGTTGAAGGCCAGCGCCTCTTCAAAGTCGCCCTTCTCAATGAGCAAAAAGCCTAGCGTGCCGTAGATGGAGCCGGAGGGACCCTTGCGGTACACTTCCTTCAGCAGATCCACCGCATAGTCCACACGCCCCAGTTTCCAGCTGGCGATGGCGTAGTTGGTCAGCATCTGGTTGCGCTGGTCGGGCGTCAGGCCGCCTGCCTTCTCGGTTTTCTTGAGCACCTCACGGGCCTTTTCATACTCGCCCCGCCGAAGCAGCAGGATGGAGTAGGGCAGCAGAAAGCGTGGGTTGTCCATCCCCCCCTGATATGCCTCCTCGTATAGCCTGTATGCCTCGTCCGTTTTGCCCTTGTTGTGCGCCATCAATGCCTTTTGCGCCTTGAGATCCTTGAAGAATGCCATTACCGTTCCTCCAATGCCAATGCTTTTTTGAGCCGGACGCGCCGACGTTCGAGTGCCGCCAGCGTCTCGGCGTCCGTATGATGCAGAAAATTCCCGCCGGAATAGCGCCAGATTGCCTTCTCGGTGATTTCCAGCGCGCCGCGCGGGTCGTGCAGCCGCCGCTCCAACAGGATGGCGAGAGCCACATAAGTGTCTACCTCAGCCTCGCCACGCGCGATCATCCCGCGGTACACGTCCGCTGCCGCCTGGAAATCCCGCTCGCGCCGGTAGGACTGCGCCAGCTCCAGCCGCGCCTGCTGGGATAGCGCCGATACGCTCGCCACCCGGAAGCAGCGTCGCGCCAGCTCCCCTTCGCCGCACTTTTCCAGCGCGCGCCCTGCGCTGAATACATCCAGCATGCTCGTCTGCGCTTCTGGCGCTTCGTAAACGGCGGTCAGCCGTCCCAGAAGCGCCGCCAATGTGCGGATGTCCTGCAGGTTGTGCCGCAGTACATCGTCCAGCAGGTCCATATCCCCCGTCTTGAGGAAGCGGAAATACCGCTCTGGCACCTCCGCGCCGGGCAGGTCGTCCGTCCGGCCAATGCCCAGTACCGTCTCCTCCAGCCTGCCCAGCGTGCAGCTACCCAGGCGCAGCTTCCAGATGCGACGCGAGGCGTGCAGCAGATCCAGCTGCGGCAGGTCGCGCCACAGGTGGCGCAGGCGCGCCATCGTGAACCGGTCACGCAGCAACGGCATGTCGAAGCTCTTGCCGTTGAAGCTGACCACGCAGTCAAAGCGGGGCAGGAGCTCCCCCAGCAGCGCCAGCAGGTGCGCCTCCTCGGGGTAGTCGCGCATCAGGTATTGACGCACCACGAACTCATCGCCCTCGATCCAGCCCACGCCCACCAGGAACGCCACCGTGCCCGCGCCGCGAAGGCCTGTCGTCTCGGTGTCGAGAAACAGCGCACGCCGCACATCGAAGGCGGGTATCTCCAGCCCCAACCGCTTTACATGGGCAGCGGACAGCGCAAGCAGCCCTGGTCCGCCTGCAAGCTCCGAACGCTCCTCCAGAATCAGACACTCGGCGCTTTGCGACTTTTCTTCCGCTTGGGCCGCTTGACTGGCCGCCGTCGCTTTCAGGCGCGCGCGCAGATCGGTAATCATCTTACCCTACCAAGCGGGAAAGCAGCGCGATGGCCGTCTGCTTGCCGCGCGCGCCGATCTCCGCCACAGGGCCGACGCAGGAGGGACAGCCCTCCTCGCACCGGCACGTTTCGATCGCGCCCTTTGCCTGATCCAGCAGCATAGGCAGCATGTCATAGACCTTCTCCGCAAGGCCGATGCCGCCGGGGCAGTTATCGTAGAGGTACACGGCGGGCTTCCGGGTGAATGGGTCGCGCACGCGGTAGAGCACGGCCAGGTCGCGCGGCGCGCACATCAGGTACAGTGGCGCAAGCTGGCGCAGCATCGCTGCGATGCCCAGCATGCCCCCCTGCAGGTCGTCCATCGCAAAGCCCTGCATGATCTCATCCGGCAGTGTCCACCAGCAGGCAGCCGTCGTCATCTCGATCTCAGGAAGGTCCACCGGGCCAAAGCCGAGGTTCTCATGCGTCTCGTACTTCATCTTCTTGAAGAGCGTGACCATGCTGGTGACCAGCACCTCGCCCAGCGCGCGGGGCGGCAGCGTGGCTTCGTCCTCGCGGTCTTTGTTAAGCACACGCAGGCTGATGTTCAGGTCGGCATCGGTATAATAACCGACATCAACCTTGCGAATGTACGCCTTCTTGTACTCAAAATCCAGCTTTTCCACCTGATACTGCTGCGCGTCGTGCAGGTAGATTGCGTGCTCGTGCAACAGCATTGGCACGGTGTAGCGGTCCATCTCGCCGATGATGATATGGTTCGCCGCATCGGTGATGTCTATAATCAGGAAGTTTTCGTCGCCCGCCGAGCGCAGGCTGATCTCCGCCGCCGGAAATTCTTCGGTGGACCAGTGCCAGCGGCCACCCGCGCGGCGCAGAAAGCCTTGCTCCTCCAGGAACGCGAGCATTGGCTCGGTCGCCTCGCCCGTCGCGAATCCCTCCCCATCGACGAATGGCAGCTCAAACGCCGCGCACTTGAGGTGGTTCATCAGGATGTAGAGGTTGTCGGGGTTTGCCAGCGCGTGCTCGGGTGACTGTGTGAAGAAATACTCCGGGTGGTTCACAATATACTGATCCAGCGCGCCGGAGGACGCGACCAGCACCGTCAGGGACGTGCCGCGCCGCCTGCCCGCTCGCCCGGCTTGCTGCCAGGTGCTGGCGATGGTGCCCGGATACCCGCAGAGCACGCATGCATCCAGGCGGCCAATGTCGATGCCCAGTTCCAGCGCGTTCGTTGCCACCACAGCGGTCACGTCGCCGTTGCGCAGCCCCATCTCAATCTCGCGGCGCTGCGTGGGCAGATAGCCGCCGCGATAGCCGCGCACGCGGTTTGATCCGCCGAGCGAGTCAATCACCAGGTCCTTGAGGTACTTGGTCAGCACTTCCACCTGCAAGCGCGAACGCGCAAATACGATCGTTTGGATGTCGTTCTTGACGAGCATCGATGCGACGCCCCGCGCTTCTAGTAGCGACGATTTGCGGATGCCCAGCTGCTTGTTGACCACCGGTGGGTTGTAGAAAACGACGTTGCGCTCCCCCATCGGCGCGCCGTTGTCGTCGACCAGCGTCATCGTTTCGCCCGTCATCTGCTCGGCCAGCTCTTTAGGGTTGGCGATCGTCGCCGAGCAGCAGATGAACTGCGGATGGCTGCCATAGAACGCCGCCAGCCGCTTCAGCCTCCGGATGACATTGGCAAGGTTGGAGCCAAACACGCCCCGGTAGGCGTGGATTTCGTCGATGACAACGTATTTGAGATTCTCGAACAGCTTTACCCACTTGGTATGCCCAGGTAGGATGGCCGCGTGCAGCATGTCTGGGTTGGTGACGACTACATGCCCCGCCTGCCGGATTGACCGGCGCGCGGTGGCAGGCGTGTCGCCGTCGTAGGTGAATGCCTTGACCGGCGCGTTCATCGCCTGCACCAATTCCTGCAGTTCGGTGGATTGGTCGGCGGAGAGCGCCTTGGTCGGGAATAGATAGATCGCGCGTGCATCCTCGTTTTGCAGGATGGTGTTCAGCACGGGCAGGTTGTAGCAAAGCGTCTTGCCGGAGGCCGTTGGCGTCACGACGGCGATGTGCTCGCCCCGTAGCACGGCATCAATCGCCTGGCGCTGATGGGTATACAAAGACTGCACGCCGCGCGCCCGCAGCACCGCCGGGATGCGCGGGTCAATCCCCTCCGGGAACGGCGCAAGGCGCGCGGGTTTGGCGGGCACCGTCTCCCAGTGCGTAACATTCTGCATGAAGGCGGGCGAGGCACGAAGGCTGTCGATCAATTGTTCCAGGTTCATGCGGGCCTCCTGGACTTACTTTCCCCTTAGTATAATGCAACCGTGGGGAAAGTTCAACAGATGCGGGCCAAGCTGTTTCATTTCACATGGATTATGGTATACTAAGCGCATAAACAATACGAGGAGGAACCCAAATGGATAAATACGTTTGCACCATCTGCGGCTGGGAATATGATCCCGCTGCCGGCGATCCCGACAATGACATCGCGCCCGGTACCAGCTTTGATGACCTTCCAGACGGCTTCGTTTGCCCGGTCTGCGGCGCTGGCAAGGATCAGTTCGAAAAGGCATAAGTAGCCGTAAAACATCCAAACCGACAGTTCAAAAGGCTGTCGGTTTTTTTCGCGCAATATACCTTGACAGGCGAGGTAACGCGTTGTACAATGTACCACGGAAAAGGAGGTGAGCGCCAGTGTCCATCGCTTCCGATTTGATCCGGGGGCATACGGAGACGATTATCCTCGCGCACCTGCTCTGGCATGATAGCTACGGGTACCAGGTCAACAAGGCCATCCAGCGGAAAACCGCCGGTCAGTATGAAG
>JAVBQK010000145.1:0-13964 GCA_031549105.1 Eubacteriales bacterium | reverse complement strand
GGGTGGTTTTTGATTTTGGATACACCCACCCCGCCCGCCTGCCAAACGTGTGTGGTCCTGGCGGCTGGCCTCGGGGTTGGGGGTCATGGGGGACAACGTCCCCCCTTGCGTTCTTTCGTTTGCCCCCGACGCCTCTTACAGCGCGTCCCGGATCTCTGTGTTCTTGTAGCGCTTCATGCCGGTCCCGGCCGGGATCAGCTTGCCGATGATGACGTTCTCTTTCAGGCCCACGAGCGGGTCGCTCTTGCCCTTGATCGCGGCCTCGGTCAGGACACGCGTCGTCTCCTGGAAGGAGCAGGCGGAGAGGAAGCTCTCGGTGGCCAAGGTGGCCTTGGTGATGCCCAGAAGCACGCGCTTGGCGACGGCCGGACGGCCGCCCGCCATGATCGTGTCCTCGTTCTCGCGCTCAAAGCGGAAGATATCCACCAGCGCGCCGGGCAGCAGGCTCGTATCGCCTGCATCCTCGATGCGCACCTTGCGCAGCATCTGCTTGACGATCACCTCGATATGCTTGTCGGCGATGTCAACGCCCTGCTGGCGGTAGACGGTGACGACTTCCTTGAGGAGGTACTCCTGCACGGCCTTGACGCCCAGAATGCGGAGCAGGTCGTGCGGGTTGATCGCGCCCTCGATCAACTCGGCGCCGGCGAGCACATGGTCGCCGTCCTGCACCTTCAGGCGGCTGCCGTAGTTGATCGGGTAGGCCTTCACTTCGCCGTCCTCGCCGGTGATGTAGATTTCGCGCTTTTTCTTGCTTTCGCCCAGGCTGACGGTACCGCTGATTTCGGACAGCGTCGCATCGCGCTTAGGTTTACGGGCTTCGAAGAGCTCCTCTACGCGGGGCAGACCCTGCGTAATGTCCTCGTCCAGCGCGACGCCGCCGGTATGAAATGTACGCATCGTCAGCTGCGTGCCCGGCTCACCGATGGACTGCGCCGCGATGACGCCGACAGCCTCGCCCACGTCCACTGCGCCACCGGTGGCCAGGTTTGCGCCGTAGCACTTTGCGCAGACGCCGGTTTCGTTGCGGCAGGTGAGGATGGAGCGGATGGTGACGGATTCAAGCGAAGACCTGCCGATGACATCGGCTGCCTCGTGGTCAATCTGTTCATTGGCGGGCACGATGATCCTGCCCGATTCGGGATCGACGATGTCCTCCGCCGCGTACCGGCCAAGAATGCGATCCTCCATCTGCTCAATCTCTTCCTCGCCCGGCTTGGCACGCGAAATCACAATGCCGCGCACCGGCTCGTGCCGGGTATCAAAGCAGTCGATTTCCCGCACGATCAGCTCCTGCGCAACCTCGACGAGGCGGCGGGTCAGGTAGCCAGAGTCGGCGGTACGCAGCGCCGTATCGGCCAGCGACTTGCGCGAGCCGTGCGTGGACTGGAAGAACTCCAGAACCGTCAGGCCCTCTTTGAAGTTTGCGCGGATGGGCAGCTCAATGACCTTGCCGGAGGGCGACGCCATCAGGCCGCGCATGCCGGCCAGCTGCGATACCTGGCTGATCGAACCGCGGGCTGCGGAGTCGGTCATCATGCGCACTGGGTTGAACTCGGAGAGGCCCGGCAGGATCATGCCGCGCAGCTCATTGGTGGTGTTTTGCCAAATCTCCGTGACCTTCTTGTAGCGCTCGTCGTCCGACAGAAGACCGTCGCGGTACGCCTGCAGGATTACGTTGACCTTCTTGTCGGCCACCTCGAGCATTTCCTTCTTCTGCGGCGGCACGACGATATCGGACACCGATACCGTGACAGCACCGCGCGTGGAGTACGTGAAGCCCAGGCGCTTGACATTGTCGAGCACTTCGGCGGTCTTCGTGACGCCCTGGGTGCGGTAGCACATGTCGACGATCTTGCCCAGCTGTTTCTTGGCGACCTTCTCATCGATCTCCAGCACGAATGCCTGATCCAGCGTCCCACGCGGCTTGAAGCCGATGTTCTGCGGAATCGCGTCATTGAAGATGAGGCGGCCCAGCGTGGTGCTGATGACGCGGTGATGCGTCTCGCCCTCAAACTCGCGGGCGATGCGCACGTGAATGCGCGCTTGCAGCTCCAGATCGCGCGTCTGGTAGGCCATCAGCGCCTCGTCCATGTTGCAGAAATACTTGCCCTCGCCCTACGCGCCCGGCTTCTCTAACGTGAGATAGTAGCATCCGATGACCATATCCTGCATGGTGCTGACGACGGGCTTGCCGTCCTGGGGCTTGAGGATGTTGTTGGCGGCCAGCATCAGGAAGCGGGCCTCGGCCTGCGCCTCCATGGAAAGCGGCACGTGCACGGCCATCTGGTCGCCGTCAAAGTCTGCGTTGTACGCGGTGCAGACCAGCGGGTGAATCTTCAGCGCTTTACCTTCGACCAGCACCGGTTCAAACGCCTGAATGCCCAGGCGGTGCAGCGTCGGCGCGCGGTTGAGCAGCACCGGATGCTCGCGGATAACGCCTTCCAGGATGTCCCACACCTCGGGCTTGACGCGCTCTACCATGCGCTTGGCGCTCTTGACGTTGTGCGCAAACCCGCCGGAGACCAGCTTTTCCATCACGAACGGCTTGAACAGCTCGATCGCCATTTCCTTGGGCAGGCCGCACTGATACAGCTTCAATTCCGGACCGACGACGATAACCGAACGGCCGGAGTAGTCCACGCGCTTGCCCAGCAGGTTCTGGCGGAAGCGGCCCTGCTTGCCGCGCAGCAGGTCGGAAAGCGACTTGAGCGGGCGGTTGCCTGGGCCCGTGACGGCACGGCCACGGCGGCCGTTGTCAATCAGCGCATCAACGGCTTCCTGCAGCATGCGCTTTTCGTTGCGGACGATGATGTCTGGCGCGCCCAGCTCCAACAGCCTCTTGAGGCGGTTGTTGCGGTTGATGACGCGGCGGTACAGGTCGTTCAGGTCGCTGGTAGCGAACCGGCCGCCGTCCAGCTGCACCATGGGGCGCAGGTCCGGCGGGATGACCGGAACGACGTCCAGCACCATCCACTCGGGCTTGTTGCCGCTCTGGCGGAACGCCTCGACCACTTCCAGGCGCTTGACGGCGCGGGTGCGCTTCTGGCCTTCGCTCTCGCGGCCGCGCTCCTTTTGCACCAGCTCCTCGATCTCTGCGCGCAGCTTTGCGCTCAGATCGTCCAGGTCCAGGCTCTGCAGCATGATCTTGACCGCTTCGGCCCCCATGCCTACCTGGAAACTACCCTCGCCATATTTGGCGGCGCATTCGCGGTACTTCTGGTCAGTGATCAGATCGTACTTTTTTAACTCTTTCACATCGCCCGGGTCCAAAACGATGAACGACGCGAAGTACAGCACCTTCTCCAGCGACCTGGGTGACACGTCCAGCAGCATGCCCATGCGGGAGGGGATGCCCTTAAAATACCAAATGTGGCTGACGGGCGCGGCCAGCTGAATGTGGCCCATCCGCTCGCGCCGCACCTTGGCCCGCGTGACTTCTACACCGCACTTGTCGCAGACGACGCCCTTGTAGCGCACGCGCTTGTACTTGCCGCAGTTGCACTCCCAGTCCTTCTGCGGGCCAAAGATCCGCTCGCAGAAAAGCCCATCCTTTTCAGGCTTCAGCGTACGGTAGTTGATGGTCTCGGGCTTGGATACCTCGCCGCGCGACCAGGAAAGAATCTTTTCCGGCGATGCCATGCCGATCTGGATGGAGTCAAGGTTTGTCAGTTCAAACAAAATGAAGCCACATCCTTCCTGGGAGGTCGGGGGAGACGGGGGGACGAAGAAACGTTAGGAACGTTGGGGGACGGCGTCCCCCTGGCGTTCTCACGTTCCCGGTCCCTCTCGGTCACTCGTCGAAATCGTCGTCCAGGTTGATATCTTCCAGATCGGGTACGTCGTCCACCTCGAAGTCGTCCAGATCCTCGATCTCCTCGTCGCTCGAAAGAGACGGCGTGGGCAGCGACGGAGCGGCAAGTTCTTCGGACTCGGTGGTCAGGTCATTCTCATCGTCGTCGCTCTCGCGGATGATGATCTCCTGCTTATCCTCCGCCAGCACCTTGATATCCAGCGCCAGCGACTGAAGCTCTTTGATCAGCACCTTGAAGCTCTCGGGCACGCCCGGATCGGGGATGTTCTTGCCCTTGACGATCGCCTCGAATGTTTTGACGCGTCCGACCACGTCGTCGGATTTGACGGTCAGGATCTCCTGCAGGGTGTTGGCTGCACCGTATGCTTCCAGCGCCCAGACCTCCATCTCGCCGAAGCGCTGGCCGCCGAACTGCGCCTTGCCGCCCAGCGGCTGCTGGGTGACCAGCGAGTACGGGCCGGTGGAGCGCGCGTGGATCTTGTCGTCAACCAAGTGCGAGAGCTTCATGATATACATGTAGCCGACGGTGACTTCGTTCTCGAACGGGTCGCCGGTGCGGCCGTCGTAGAGCGTGGTTTTGCCGGTGGCGTTCAGGCCGGCCTGCTTGAGGCAGTCCACGATGTCTTCCTCGCTCGCACCATCAAATACCGGGGTGGCGATGTGCCAGCCAAGCGCCTTGGCGGCCAGGCCCAGGTGCACTTCCAGCACCTGTCCGATGTTCATGCGGCTTGGCACGCCCAGCGGGTTGAGCACGATCTGCAGCGGGGTGCCGTCCGGCAGGAACGGCATGTCCTCCTCGCGCATGATGCGGGAGATAACACCCTTGTTGCCATGGCGGCCGGCCATCTTGTCGCCGACGGAGATTTTGCGCTTCTGTGCGATGTAGACGCGCACCATCTCGTTGACGCCCGGGGACAACTCGTCGCGACGTTCACGCGTGAAGACCTTGACATCGACGACGATGCCGCCCTCACCGTGCGGTACCTTCAGCGATGTATCGCGCACTTCGCGCGCCTTCTCGCCGAAAATCGCGCGCAGCAGGCGCTCTTCTGCGGTCAGCTCCGTCTCGCCCTTGGGCGTGACCTTGCCCACCAGGATGTCGCCCGCGCGGACTTCCGCACCGATGCGCACGACGCCGTTTTCGTCCAGATCCTTGAGCGCGTCGTCACCGACGTTGGGGATATCACGGGTGATCTCTTCCGGCCCCAGCTTCGTGTCGCGCGCCTCGGATTCGTACTCCTCAATGTGGATGGAGGTGTACACGTCTTCCTTGACAAGCTTTTCGCTGATGAGAATGGCGTCCTCATAGTTGTAGCCTTCCCAGGTCATGAAGGCCATCAGGATGTTGCGCCCCAGGCCGATCTCACCCTTTTCGGTGGATGGGCCGTCGGCGATGACCTGGCCTTTTTCCACGCGCTCCCCGGCGCAGACCAACGGGCGCTGGTTAATGCATGTGCCCTGGTTGGAGCGGGAGAACTTGCGCAGCGAGTAGAGCTGAATCTTGTTGTCATCCGAGCGGATCTCGATCTCGCGTGCGGACACCTTGCGCACCGTACCGGCCTGGCGGGCCAGAATGACGACGCCTGAATCGCGCGCGGTCTTGTACTCCATGCCTGTGCCGACGATCGGCGCTTCCGGAATGAGCAGCGGCACCGCCTGGCGCTGCATGTTGGAACCCATCAGCGCGCGGTTGGCGTCGTCGTTCTCCAGGAAGGGGATCATCGCAGTGGCGACGGAAACGACCTGCTTGGGCGACACGTCGATGTAGTCGACCTTGTCGCGGTGCACTTCGGTGATGTCCTCCACGATGCGGACGGTGACGCGCTCATTGATGAAGTGGCCGTCCAAATCAAGCGGCTCGTTCGCTTGTGCGATGACGTATTTGTCCTCTTCATCCGCCGTCAGGTAGACGATCTCGTCGGTGACGCGATGCGTCTCCGGGTTGATCTTGCGATACGGCGCCTCAATGAAGCCGTACTCGTCAATGCGGGCGTAGGTCGCCAACGAACCGATCAGGCCGATGTTGGGACCTTCCGGCGTCTCAATGGGGCAGATGCGGGAGTAGTGCGAGTAGTGCACGTCGCGCACGTCAAACGATGCGCGGTCGCGGTTCAGACCGCCGGGACCCAGCGCGGAGAGGCGACGCTTGTGCGTCAACTCGGCGAGGGGGTTGGGCTGGTCCATGAACTGCGAGAGCTGCGAGGAGCCGAAGAACTCCTTGATCGCGGCGGACACAGGGCGGATGTTAATCAGCTCCTGCGGGCGCACGTCGTTGGCGTCCTGTATGGCCATGCGCTCCTTGACCACGCGCTCCAGCCTCGAAAGGCCGATGCGAATCTGGTTCTGAAGCAGCTCACCCACAGAGCGCAGGCGGCGGTTGCCCAGATGGTCGATGTCGTCAGTGTGGCCGATGCCGTAGGGCAGGCCGATCAGGTACGACACGGAGGAGACGATATCGTCAATGAGGATATGCTTGGGGATCAGGTGGACCAGGTTCTCGCGGCAGGCCTGCGCAAGGTTTGCCGGTTCGACCTGGGAGAGGATCTCCTTGAGGGTCGGCAGGTGAACCTTTTCATTGATGCCCACGGTGGCCGGATCAAACGGCAGCCACGCGGAGGCGTCAACGAAGTTGTTGCCAATGACCTTCACTTCACGCCCGTCGATCTCCAGGCGCACCATGTTGACCCCGGCGTTCTGTATTTTTTCCGCCATGTCGGGGAAAATGGTCTTACCGGCCTGGGCCAGCAGTTCCCCGCTTTCGGGGTCGAAAATATCGCCGGCGGCGCGGAAGCCCGTGATGCGGGTCGCCAGCGACAGCTTTTTGTTGAACTTATAGCGACCCACGCGCATCAAATCGTAGCGCTTGGGATCGAAGAACAGCGAACGCAGGAGCGAACTGGCCGAATCAACGGTCAGCGGCTCGCCCGGGCGCAGGCGGCGGTAGATCTCCAGCAGGCCGTCCTCGCGGGACTTGGCGTCGTCACGCTCAATGGTGGCGGACAGGCGCTCGTCTTCGCCGAAGAGCTGCACCAGCTCCGCGTCGGTGCCGTAGCCAAGGGCGCGAAGCAGCACAGTGATGGGCAGCTTGCGCGCGCGGTCGATGCGGACCCACAGCACGTCGTTGGAGTCGGTCTCGTATTCAAGCCAGGCGCCGCGATTGGGGATAATCGTGGAGGAATGCAGCAGCTTGCCTGCCTTGTCGCGTTCCGCGCCAAAGTAGACGCCCTGGGAACGCACCAGCTGGCGGACGATGACGCGCTCGGCCCCGTTAATAATGAAGGTGCCGTTTTCGGTCATCAAGGGGAAGTCCCCCATAAAAACGTCGCTCTCCTTGATCTCGCCCGTCTCTTTGTTCTTGAGCCGGACGAAGACCTTCAGGGAGGCCGCGTAGGTCATGTCGCGTTCCTTGCATTTTTCGACGGAGTTCTTCGGCTCCCCATCCAGGGAGTAATCGACAAACTCCAGAACAAGGTTTTCGCTGTAGTCGGTAATCGGCGAGACGTCACCTAGCACCTCGCGTAGGTCCTCTTCCAAAAAGCGGCGATACGAGTTTTTCTGCACCTCAATCAGGTCTGGCATGTCCAGAACCTCATCAATCTGCGAAAAACTCATGCGCTTGCGAAGCGGGCCCATCTGCACTTCGTGCACCACTGCTTCCACCACCCCACATTCCAAACAATTCCACCCTTACGCCCTCTCGGACGCACACCAGCCCTACCCGTGATTTTTAGGGCAAATCTCGGGATTTAACCATACTGATGCAATGTAGTAGTGTATCGCATCTATGCAACCTTTTCAATATGTTCTTCGAGATTTTTTAATATTTTACGGGATTGACGCAAAAAAGACGCCAGGGGGCTGCCTGCCCCCTGGACCCCCGGCCAGGAGGCCAGCCTCCTGGACCTCCGACATTTCGCCTGCGGGCGGGTTGAACTCAATATGTAAATCCCCCTCCCGCCCAGAGGCGAAATGTTGGGTCTCCAAAGGGCAAGGCCCTTTGGTAGGGGGTCTGGGGGACAAGGTCCCCCAGCGTCCTCCCGTATCCTTCGCCCTCAATACATCTTCACAACCTCAACATCCTTGAAATACTGCATCACGATCTCCTCCGCCTGCATGCCGCCGTCGGCCAGCGCGTACGCGCCCCACTGGCTCATGCCCACGCCGTGGCCGAAGCCCTTGCCGGACATCTTGACTTTGCCGCCCTCCAGCTTGATTTCGGTCAGCAGGGTCGAGCGCATCTTGGTGCTGCCGATGGCGATGCGGAAGTCCGGCGCGTTGACCTCCTGGCCAAAGTTCAGCGTGACGGCGCGGCCGGACTCGGCCTTCTTGCCGATTTCCGCGGTAGTGACCCTGTCGAGGGTGGTGCCTGCCTTTTTCGCGGCGGCGATGATCTCCTCCACCGTGAACGTCTCGGTCCAGGTTTGCGCGTCCTTGGCGGCGCTTTCGTTTTCATGGCCGTCGGCGACGCGGGTATAGGCGGGCTCCTTGTCCTTCCAGTTCAGGCCTTCCTTGGCGTACTCGGTCTTGCCGCCGGAGTGCGCGTGGAACCAGGCGTAGGGGAACTCGCCGTTTGAAACAAGCACCAGGCCGCGCGTCTCTTCCACCGCCTGGCGCACGCGGTCGTTGATCTCCGCGGCGGCATAGGCCTGCGCCTCTTCAATATCGGTAGAAACGTCCGCGCCTTCGTACTTGGATTCCTTCTCTGTCATAAAGCGCAGCACGAAGGTCCGTGCAAGGATGGCCTGCGCTTTCAGCGCTTCCAGCGGCCAGTCGTTCTTCATCTCGCCCGCCAGCACGCCGCATAGGTACTCTTCAAGTGGCATTTTTTCAACCTTTTTATCTTCTACTACATAAACCTCCAGGAGCGGCACATCGTTTTCGTATTCGCCGATCTTCGAGGGCATCGCCGGTTTGGTTCCAGTCTTTGCGGCCGCGGAAGGCGAGGCGCTGGGGCCGGATTCGGATGTTGCCGAGCAGCCGGTTAAGATGGAAACGAGGAGCAAACAGGTCAGGGCCAAACGGATTTTATGCATGACAAATGCCTCCAACTACTTTTTTGCTAGTTTGGCCGTCTTTTGTTAAATTATGTGGGGTAAATGAATTGCAAAATGCAGGAAATTGGTCTATGATAGAAGCGAAAACAGCACGGGAGGATTTGCCCATGCGAGACATTTCGGCGCAGGCGGTCACCGCGGAGGTGGAGCGCCTGTTTTTACTTGCAAGCTATTGCATCGGGTCCGATGTGGAGGACGCCGTGCGGCGTTTTTCGCAGGACGAGCCATCGCCCGCCGGGCGCGCGGCGCTCGATCAGATACTGGAAAACTACCAAATCGCCCGCGAGGAGAGCGTTGCCATCTGCCAGGATACCGGCATGGCCGTCGTCTTTGCCGATATCGGCCAGGATGCGCACATCACGGACGGCGATTTTGAAGAGGCCGTGCAGGCGGGCGTGCGCGCCGCGTATGCGGGCGGCTACCTGCGCAAGTCGGTCGTGCACGAGCCGCTGTTCGACCGTGTCAACACCAAAGACAACACGCCCGCTGTGATCCATGTGCGGATCGTCCCGGGCGACCAGATTCATATCCTTGTGACGCCCAAAGGTTTCGGCAGTGAGAACATGAGCCGCGTGAAGATGCTCGTGCCTGCCGACGGAACCGAGGGCGTTAAAAAATTCATCGTCGATACCGTGCGTGAGGCGGGGCCCAACCCGTGTCCGCCGGTGATCATCGGCGTGGGCATCGGCGGCACGATGGAAAAAGCCGCGCTGATTGCCAAGCGGATGACCGCGCGCGCCGTCGGCAGCCACAACGACGATCCCCGCTACGCCGCGCTGGAGGAGGAGCTGCTCACGCTGATCAACCGCACCGGCGTCGGCCCTGCCGGCACCGGCGGGCGCACCACCGCTCTGGCGGTCAATATCGATTTCTTTCCCACGCATATCGCGGGCCTACCGGTGGCGGTCAATGTTTGCTGCCACGCCGCGCGCCACGCAGAGGGGGTGTTGTGATGCGGAAACTGACGCTGCCGCTCTCCCGCGAGGACGCGCTGTCGCTGCGCGCCGGGGACACCGTGCTGCTGACCGGCCACCTGTATACCGGCCGAGACGCCGCGCACAAGTGCCTCATCGCGCTGCTGGACGAGGGCAAATCCCTTCCTTTTGATATTGCGGGCGAGACGATTTACTACGTCGGCCCTGCGCCCGCGCGCCCGGGCCGGGCCGTCGGTCCCGCCGGTCCGACGACCAGCTACCGCATGGACGCGTACACGCCAAGGCTGCTGCATCAGGGCCTTCGCGCGATGGTCGGCAAGGGCATGCGCTCCGCCGCCGTCATCGAAGCGATGCGCGAGACAGGCGCGGTCTACTTCGGCGCGACCGGCGGTGCGGCGGCGCTGATCGCCCGCTCGATCGTGAAGGCCGAGGTGGTCTGCTACGAAGACCTCGGCGCGGAGGCGATTCACCGGTTTGAAATCGTCGATTTCCCGGCCGTGGTATTGATTGACAGCCAGGGCGGGAACCTGTATGAAGAAGGTCCCGCACAGTACCGGCAGGAGCCGTAATTACGATTCTTAAAGGCGTGTGCCTTTAAGCCGGGGCAGCAGGGCGCATAGCCCGGGCAACCCCGCATCATTCGGAGGTTTCTATGGAGAAGAAAACACTGGTCATCGGCGTCATTGGGGCGGACGTGCACGCGGTCGGAATCCAGATTCTGAATTTCGCGTTCACGGAGGCGGGTTTCAACGTGATCAACCTGGGCGTGATGGTCTCGCAGGAGGAGTACATCGAGGCTGCGATCGAGTCCGCGGCGGATGTAATCGTCGTGTCGTCGCTGTACGGCCATGGCGAGCTGGACTGTCGGGGCCTGCGTGAGAAGTGCGACGAGGCGGGCCTGAAGGACATCCTGCTGTATGTCGGCGGCAACATCGTCGTGGGCAAGCAGCCGTTTGAGGAAGTGGAAAAGCGGTTCCACCAGATGGGATTCAACCGCGTCTTTGGCCCCGGTACGCCGCCGGAGACGACGATTGCAGCCCTCAAGGAGGACCTTTACGGGGAGAAGCAATGACACCGGTTCTGCTGATTGACTTCGGCTCCACCTACACCAAGGTGACCGCCGTGGACGTGGACACGCCCGCCATCCTGGGCACGGCCAGCGCCTACACGACGGTCGAAACCGACGTGGGCGAGGGGCTGGACAAGGCGCTTTCGCAGCTGCTGGATACGACCGGGCCGCTGGATTTCGCGGCGCGGTACGCGTGCTCCAGCGCGGCTGGTGGCCTTCGCATGATCGCCTGCGGGCTGGTGCCGTCGCTGACGGTCGAAGCGGCCAAGCGCGCGGCGCTCGGCGCGGGCGCGAAGGTGATCCATGTCACCAGCTATGAGCTGACGGACGAGGACATCGCCGAAATCGGCGGGCTGTCGCCCGACATCCTGCTGCTGACAGGCGGCACGGATGGCGGAAACCGCGCGAACATCGAACAGAACGCGCGCATGCTGGCAGCCGCCCCGGGCAGTTTCCCGATCGTCATCGCGGGCAACCGCGCGGCGGCAAAGACATGCGCCGGAATCCTCACCGAGGCCGGGCGCGAAGTGATCGTCTGCGAGAACGTGATGCCGGTCTTCAACTCGCTGAACATCGCGCCGGTACAGGCGGTTATCCGCGATCTGTTCCTTCGGCGCATCGTGCACGCGAAGGGCCTTTCGCACCAGCGCAGCCTGCTCGACGGCATCCTGATGCCCACGCCTGCCGCCGTGATGCGCGCGCTGTCGCTGCTCAGCGAGGGCGTGCCGGGCAAACGGGGCGTTGGCGACCTGGCCGCCGTGGATTTGGGCGGCGCGACGACGGATATCTATTCGATCGCCGACGGCCTGCCGGGCGATGCCGCGACCATCCTGCGCGGGCTGCCCGAGCCGCACGCCAAGCGCACCGTCGAGGGCGACATTGGCATGCGCTACAGCGCGTCCGGCGTGGCGCAGGCGGCGGGCATGGCCAAGCTCTGCACGCTCTCCGGCCTTTCCGAATCCGAGGTGGAGGCGCTGCTGGAGAAAATCCGCGAGACGCCCGGCATCCTGCCGGAAGGCGACGGACCGCTGGCCCGGCTGGACTTTGCGCTGGCCGCCGCCGCGGTGGAGCTGGGGCTGATCCGCCACGCGGGCACGGTCGAGCAAATGTACACGCCCGCCGGCATGCTCTACCAACAGACGGGCAAGGACCTGACCCGCGTGACCACGATGCTGCTCACCGGCGGCGCGCTGGTGCATGGCGGCCGTGCGGAGGAGATCGCCCGCTACGCGATGGCGAGCCAGGACGCGCCCATGTCACTGAAGCCCCGGGACGCGCGCCCGGTGCTGGATGCGCGCTACATCCTCGCGTCGATGGGCCTTCTGGCCGAGCATTACCCGGATGCCGCCTTTACCCTGATGCAACAGGAATTCCATATAAGCAATTGACGACGATAGACGACATAAAAGGAGTAGAACCATGGAACTTGTGAACAAGCGGATTGACGAGGGCGACTTCCTGGCGCAGCGCGAGGCCGTGCTGGCCCAGTGGCCGACCGGCGCGGGTGTGGACCTGGCCGAGGCGATCGCCTACCAGAAGACCATCAAGGCGGACAAGCGCTTCGACGTGAAGCTGCGTAAAGCCGCCCAGGAAGGCCGCACGCTGATCCAGCCGCGCGCGGGCGTGCCGCTGATTGAAAAGCACATCGAGCTGCTCCAGCACCTGGAGACCGAGGGCGAGGCGGACCTGCTCCCCACCACGATCGACAGCTATACCCGCCTGAACCGCTACCAGGAGGCCGAGCGCGGCATCAAGGAAAGCGCGCTGCAGGGCAAAGCGATGCTCAACGGCTTTCCGGCCGTCAACCATGGCGTGTACGGCTGCCGCCAGGTGACCGAGGCCGTCAAATCCCCGGTACAGGTGCGCCACGGCACGCCAGATGCGCGGCTCCTCGCGGAGATTACGCTGGCCGGTGGCTTCACCAGCTACGAGGGCGGCGGCATCTCCTACAACATCCCTTACGCGAAGAATGTGCCGATGGACAAGACGATCCTGGACTGGCAGTACGTCGACCGCCTGACCGGCTACTACGAGGAAAATGGCATCTCCATCAACCGCGAACCGTTTGGCCCGCTCACCGGCACGCTGGTGCCGCCGTGCGTGTCGCACGCCGTCGCAGTGATCGAGGCGCTGCTTGCTGCCGAGCAGGGCGTGAAGAACATCACCGTCGGCTATGGCCAGTGCGGCAACCTCACGCAGGACGTGGCCGCGATCCGCTCGCTGGAGCTGCTGACAAACGAATACCTGACCCGTTTCGGCTACGACTGCGAGGTCACCACGGTGCTGCACCAGTGGATGGGCGGCTTCCCGCAGGACGAGGCGAAGGCGTTCGCCGTCATTTCCTGGGGCAGCGCGGTCGCCGCACTCTCCAAGGCGACGAAGGTCATCGTAAAGACCCCGCACGAGGCGATGGGCGTGCCCACCAAGGAAGCCAACGCGCAGGGCCTGCGCTGCACGAAGCAGCTTATCTCGATGCTCTCGGACCAGGTGTTCGAGGGTGGCGAAGCCCTCGCGGCCGAAATCGCCATCATCAGCGAGGAAGTGCGCTGCATCGTCGACAGGACCCTTGAACTCGGCGGCGGCGACATCGCGCAGGGCACCGTCCGCGCGTTCCAGGCGGGCGTCCTGGACGTTCCCTTCGCCCCGGCGCGCATCAACGCCGGAAAAATCCTGCCCGCCCGCGACAACAGCGGCGCGGTTCGCCTCCTCGACCCTGCGAATCTCCCGATCACCCCGGCCCTCAAGGCCTTCCACCGCGAGAAGATCGAAGCCCGCGCCAAGGCTGAGAAGCGCGACGTGAGCTTCCAGATGGTCATTGATGACATCTATGCCATCAGCAAGGGAAGGCTTGTGGGGCGGCCGAGGTAGGGACGGGGGAGACGTTAGGGGACTTTGTCCCCTAAAACCCCTACCAAAGGGCGATGCCCTTTGGAAACCCAACATCGCCTGCGGGCGAGGGTGGGGTGGACTGTATAAAAATACCGCCGTGAGGCGAAATGTTGGGTTTGGAAAGGGTAGGGCCCTTCCCGGGGGTCCAGGGGGCCGAGCCCCCGGGCGTCCCCCGTACGTGGAAGGAGCGTTTACATATGCGT
>JAVBQK010000009.1:0-14822 GCA_031549105.1 Eubacteriales bacterium | reverse complement strand
CCAGGAGGCCTTGCCTCCTGGACCTCCGACATTTCGCCTCACGGCGGGCAGGGATTCATCTATGCAAAAAAACCCAACCCGCCCAGAGGCGAAACGTTGGGTTTCGAAAGGGCAACGCCCTTCGCGAGGGGGTCCAGGGGGAGCAGCGCTCCCCTTGGCGTCTCTTTCACTTCGTCAACCCATAGCTCAAATCAATCAGCCCATACACCCGCTCCTTGGGGATCTCGCTCCATAGGTGGATGGTGATCCAGTGCTCTTTGTTCATGTGGTAGGCGGGGTAGATGCCCGGTTCGCCGAGGAGGGAGCGGATGACGAGCGGGTCGCATTTCAGGTTCATCGCGTCGACGAGGCGGGCGGTGGGAAGGCCCAGCTTGTCCTCGGTGATGTCCATCACGGCGGCAAACCATTTGCGGCTGTTTGCGTGGCGGAGGATGGCGTAGTTGGGGGTGCGCATCCATGGGTAGTCGGGCTGGACGCCGTATTGCTCCCGGACATAGGTGAGGACTTCCTCGCGGGTGATCATCGTGATTTTCCTTTCCGGTTGGCAGGGTTATAAAAATGCCATGATTTCGTCCGCTAGGCCGGTCAGCGAGTGGCCCTTGCCGGGCAGGAGCCGGGTGTGCGCGGCAGGGATAAGGTGCGCGAAGCGCTGCACGGCCGCGGGGCCATCGAGCATGATGTCCTTCTCGCCGAAGAAGAGGCTGCTTGGCGCGGTGATGGCGCGCAGCTCCGCGTCGGTGAAGAGGGGAATCGGCTCCATCCGCGAGCGGAAGGCCGCCGCGATCAGCTTCTGGTAACGCAGCATAATCTCGGGAATCGGCGCGTCGCCGTTTATTTTGACGAACAGCTCGTCGATCCCTGCCTCGCCCTTGGAGAGCAGCGCCAGCGCGATGTCCTTGAACGCGTGGTTCTGCGGGCCGATGCCCGCCGGGCAGAGCAGCACGAGGCTTGCGACCCGCTCGGGGTGGGATGCCGCGAACTTGGCGGTAAGCCAGCCGCCCAGCGATGCGCCGATCAGCGCGGTTTGGCCGATGCCCAGGGCGTCCAGCACATCCAGCAGCCAGTCGGCATAGTCCGGCGTGTCAAACGGTAGCTGGACGGGGGCGCTCCTGCCCGGCTCGCCCGGCATATCGGGCGCGTAGACCCGGAAACGCGCAGCAAAGGTTTGCATGTCCTTTGCCCACATGATGGAGTTCATGCTGCTGCCGTGCAGCAGTACCAGCGGTGGCGCGTCCTGCGCGCCGGTGGCAAGGATGAACGTGCCGCCGAAGCGGGTGTCCACGTTGATCCTCTCATAGTTTCCTGCCGCGTGGTCCAGCAGCGTGTCGTAGTATTGCTGCACGGCGGCCCCGGCCTCGGGGGATGTAAATACCGTAGATGTGTTCATAAAGATGCATCCTCTCCGTTAGTTGGTTCAATCGCGCCGCGAACGGTCGCGATCCAGTCCAGCTCGTGCTGATAGGACCCTACGATGTTATCGTGGATCAGCCGCCAGACCGCGCGTTCTCGGGGCGTCCTGTCCGGCGAGAAGTGGCCGTTGTCGCGCTTCCATTTCGCCATCAGCAGCTGCCCTTCGATCTCCTGTTGGTACTGGTCCAGCAGCCCTGCCATTTCGCCCGGGCTTGCCTGCCATGTCCACGCCAGCTGCACCAGAAACGCCTTCTTGAACTCCGGGGCCTCCGGCGCGGTGAGCGCCCAGCGCTTTAGCTCCGCAAGGCCCTGATCGGTGATGGAGTACACCTTCTTGGACGGCGCGCCGTCCTGGTGGAACACTTTGTTGGTGACCAGGCCGCCTGCATGCAGCTCCACCAGCGCCTTGTATACCTGGTTGTTGTTGCCCGACCAGTACATAAAGGCGGAGTCCTGCAGGACTTTTTTGATATCATACCCGGCAATGGGTTTGTAGCTGAGAATGCCCAGGATCGCATGGTTGAGTGACATACAGTAAAACCACCCTTCGTAACATAGGTTAATAATAACACATGTTAAGAAGGGTGTCAATAGCAATTGTTAAGACTGCGCTATCAGGACAGGCGCGTTCTCTGCACGATGTTCCATGCCGCCATGATCAGGATCGCCGAACCCAGCGCGATGAACAGGTTTGCCCAGCCAAACACGCCGATCGCGCCCAGGCCGCACAGTGTAGCGATGAATCCGCCCAGGCCGCCGCTGACCGCGCCCAGGACGATGCTCAGGATGGCAGCACCTTTACCAGAAACCAGACCCGCGACGAACCCCACCGCCGCGCCAATGAGCAGCCAAGTAAACAGACCCATATGTAGATACCCCCTGTTTTTTTCTTCTGAACGCGACAATTTTGTTGCGCTGCATGTGTATATCATAGCCCCGGCACATGAGAGCACCAAGGTGGTTTGGGTAAGAACTCCATGAAAATGCCGTAAGAATCCCCATACAGTGTGTTTGTGCCGCGCGCCGGTTTGGTTTATAATGGTGCGGACAGTGCGTGGAAGGCAGGAAAAACGATGATCGAACAGCTAAGGACCGTGCTCAAGGCGGCATTTGGCATCGATGCCCGGGAGATTGAGAAGGTGCGGGGTGGGTGGTCCGCCGATGCGTACAAGGTCCATACGGCGGGCGAGGCATTTTTCCTCAAGGTGTACGACCGCTCGCTCCCCACCGTGCAGCCTTGGGCGGCGCGGATTGACGGTTACATACCGGCGCTGCAGTGGCTGGGCGGGCAGGCGCCGCTGCGGGGCAGGGTTGCGCAGCCGGTTCCCACGGCGGACGGCGGCTACAAGTGGGCGGACGAGCGCTACACGTGCCTGGTGTTCGCGTACATCGATGGCGAGACAGTGGGAAGCGCCCCGCTCGCGCCTGCGGAGGCGCAGGGGCTTGCGCAGACGGTTGCGGCGCTGCACAGCCTTGGCACGCCGGATGCGGTGCCGGGCGCTTTGCTTGCGGAAGATATCTCAGTGCCGTTCTGCGGGAAACTGTGTGCGTACCTGGACAGCGGCATGGGCGAGAACGCGGCGCTCTGGGCGCTGTTTGCACCGTACCGGGAGATGCTCCGCGCCGCTGCGCTGGAGACGCTGCGTCTGCGCGACCAGGTCCGCGAAGGGTATGGGTCGCTGGTGCTCTGCCATACGGACCTGCATGGGTGGAACCTGATGCGCGCGGCGGACGGCCGCCTGATCCTGATCGACTGGGAGGGTTTGCAGCTTGCGCCCGCCGAGGCTGATCTGTTCATGTTTGCGGAGAATTCCGGCTGGGATGCGTTCCTGCGCGAGTATTCCGCCGCGCGGCCTGGCTACCGGCTGAATGAGCCGATGCTGCGCTACTATCTCCTGCGCCGCAAGGTGGAGGATGTCTGGGAGTTTACCGCGCGCATTCTTTATGAAGCGCCGGAGAAAGATATCACTGCCCTCGGCCACGGCAATATAGCCCGGCTGCTGGAGGAGATTCGGGTACTCACCGGCCGGTGAGGGAGCGGCGGCGGAGTGGGTTCAGCGGCCCGCATAGACTGGGCGCTCGCCCAAAGCCCATGCTCGTCCAGCGCGTAGTTCCCCTCGATGATCTTTCTATCTGTACAGATTCGCATTGTTTTCGCTCTCCTTATTTTGCGCTTGAAATCGGCGGATCGCCGTTTGATGGTTTGATTGTATCGCTGCGCTGTGAATGTGATGTCAAAGAATTGTTTGCATTTTATTAAAGCATGCCCTGGGTCTGCCGAACCCCGCTGCGATGGTCTCCGTGGAGCTGTTCGGCGATGCCGGCGCGAGCGCGTACCAGAAGATGACAGCGGTGATCACCAAGGTGCTGGGCGATCAGCTGGATATCCCGGCCGACCGGATATTTGTCAAGTACCAGGCATATGATCATTGGGGCTGGAACGGGCGGAATTTTTAGGCGGGTGCGAAGGGCGTGTTTGTCCTCCGTTGCGGCACTTTTTCGCGTTTCCTGATTGACAAACGCGCAGGGCTGTGCTATGATTACCAGCGTCCTCAGCAGAGGACAGGCTGAAAGTCTGGATAATTTCATAGTCATATGGGGCATTAGCACAGTTGGTAGCGCGCTACATTCGCATTGTAGAGGTCAGGAGTTCGAATCTCCTATGCTCCACCACAAACCGCCTGTTGAGGGCGGTTTTCTTGTTCACATCATGACGATGACAGTCGCGGGTATAGCGAACGCGGGCATACATATGATATAATTGATGATGCAAGGCACTTTTCGCGATATCAATGTCGACAAAACATAATGTGCAGGAGGTGCTAATGGATATTGATTATAGAGATGAAATCACTGTTGGTGAAGTGAATGCGATCCGCAAATCAATGGGGTGGCGGCAAGACAATCCAGAGCAATTGCAAGCAGCCCTCGACGGGAGCGCGTTCATTGTTGCCGCTTACGATGGAGACCAGGCGATCGGTATGGCACGATTGATCTGGGATGGTGGCGGTGGGGCCAGTATATCCAACATCCTTAGCCCTGAGTATACCTCACAAGGTGTTGAGGGCGCACTCATTACTCGCCTCCTCGATTATTTGCGCGGTAAACTAAAGCCCGGCTTTGGGATTCAAGTTGATATAAGAGCTTGGAGTGGACAAGAACCGTTCTATGAAAGCCTCGGTTTCCAATTATCTACACCAGAGCGGCGTGGGATCCCCATGCATATTTGCTTGACGAACCAAATTGAGTTGACCGATAAGATGTTTGGGCAAATGGGCTTTTGACAATATGTGATGTTATCAGTTTTAGAGACAGCGAACCTTTTTCTTTGGCGCGCAGCCGGACGCAGTATTTTCCCACGCTCAAGCAGATATGTGGGTGGCTGTATGAGACGGGGTTCACCATCGATCAGCTTTACGGGATCCACCACAAACAACCGTTTACCGTGAAGAACCATCGCGCAGTGCTTTGGGTGCGGAAGGTGTGACCCCCGTTAGTTCATGGACGGATTGTGCACGTCCAGTCAATATAGTACAATGAAGGCAGAGAACGGCAGTTTCTTTGTCAACCTGCGACACACGCCGAACACTCCGTAGAGACAGCCCGAAGGGGGGATTGCAAATGATCAAAGGATGGAAGTATGCGCTGATTTGTGTGCTATGCCTGCTGTGGATTGCGCCGGGGATGGCAGAGGCACCCATGTTTTCGCCAGAACTGCTCCAGCATATCGACGGCTCAACGTCCACCATCCCGCTATCGGAGGCCATCGCCGTGGCACTGATGGGGATGACGCCGGAGGAAGCGGCATTGGCGGTCACGCACAGCACCACGCCGAGCGCCTATGAAAGATTAGCATATGACGATAGCGGCATCCGGTTGATCTTCGTCACGCCGCCATCGGCGGAGGAAGTCACTTCCGCCAATGTGGCGGGGCGGGAGATGGAGCTGGTTCCCATCGCCCGGGATGCGCTGGTGGTTTTGAACAATGCCGAAAACCCGGTGACGGGCCTTACCGTGACACAAATACGCGACATTTACCAGGGCGAAATAACCAACTGGGCGGACATTGGCGGGAAGGACGAACCGATCATCGCCTACGCCCGCCCATTGAACTCCGGCAGCCAGACGCTTTTCCTGGAGCTCCTCATGAAGGGACTGGACATCCAGGACCCGCCTTCCGAAAAGGTTGCCGATACCATGGGGTATCTGATCGACCTGGTATCCAGCTACCAGAATGCCGCCGGGGCACTGGGGTACTCGGTGTACTATTATGTGAACAACATGTATGGAAACGATCGCATCCGCATGCTGGCCATAGACGGTGTCGCGCCGAGCGATGAAACGATCGCCACCGGTGAGTACCCGCTGTGCAGCTATTACTACGCGGTGCTGCCCGCACATCTGGACGAAGATGCGCAGGAGCGGCGGCTGGTTGCGTACCTCCAGACGGAAGAAGGGCAGCGGATTGTGCGGGATGCGGGGTATGTGCCGCTGTTCCCGCTGGCGGAGGAGACGCCATGAGCGCGAAGCGGTTCGGGGTTGCGCTGGTGCTGGCGGTTGCGCTGTGTGCCGTGGGGTTTGCGGCAGCGGAGGGCAGCCTGCCCGAATCGAGCGGAACAGGCGGGACGGTGCACCGGGCAGGGGAGGCGCCGATTCTCCCGGAGTGGCCTCTGGATGGAGTGCTCTATACGCGGGAAATTGGGCCAGAGGGGTTCCCCCCGTCATCTGACCCGGCGCTGGACGCGGCAATCGCGGCGTGGCTTGCAGAAGTCCAGGGGCCGGATGTTCGGGTCGAATATGACCGAAACGACAACCTGTTGATGCTTCGCGCGGCAACGGATAACGGATACTTCCGGACCGCGACGTTTGACCTGACGACGGGCCGGGAGATGGCGCTATCCGATCTGTTTTACGATGGCTTCGATTACATGGCCTATATCAATGGATACATCGCGACCCAGATGGATGTCGCCATGGTGGGATCCCTTGAAATGTACTATTTTCCTGGCGATCCCGTGAATGTGACACTGCGCTCAGCCGGAAGCGAATGGAAAGAATGGCTCGAAGTCGCCGCCGGGACCGGCCTGCAAAAGAGGCCGTTCACGGGCTATCCGCCGGACCGGGGGCTGTTCTGGCTGCAGTATGGCGGGTTGAGCCTGTATATCAGCCAGACGGACCCGTTCTTCGAGTATTCGATGCGAGGTTTTAACTGGACAGATCTGTATATCCCCCTTTCCTGGGAGATCAGCCCATTCGTGGATTATCCGACCAATGTTACGTATGAAGAGCAAACGGTCGCCGGACAACCGGCTTCCATCCCGGAAGTGTATACCGAGCGTCCGGGCAGGGATGCAGCCATGGCTGCGATCAACGACAGCATTCAGGCAATGCTGCAAGCGGCGGTGGAGCAGGTCGAACGCCTTCCGGGAGGGTTTGGGGAAGGCGTGTGGGATGAAGATGAAGGACGCAATGTGAGCCGTCTGGAGGCTAGCGTGAGCATCCGGGATGGCATGATGTTTGTCAATTTTTCTTTCCAGCAGGGTGTAAACGATTGGTGGGCGGAAAACAGGCTGTGCCTTTGCGCCGCCGTTTTTTCGATGGAGACAGGCATGCCCATCGATCTGGATGCGCTTGCTGCCCAGTTTGTCCATAAACCCGATACGGAATTTTATCAGGATGACGGAAGGATGTATCGGCAAAAGGGTGCAGAAGCGATGAACGCGCTGCCGGGGGGAAGTACCGCAGTGGATGCTTGGCTGTGCTGGCCCTCCGACTACTACTATAGCAAAACACAATCCCCTTTCCGGTTCATGGTTCGCTTCCAGACCCCCGCAGGCGATCTGGTTTGCATGGATACCCCGGCCCCGGCATTCTTTATTCTGGATAAAGGTGAGAAAGAATAGCGCATCACGCCCCGGGGGCTACTCTTTCATATGCGCAGCGCCCTGCCCGCCTTCTTTCGCCTTCGTCCGGTATGCGCCGGGCGTTATCCCCACGACCTTCTTGAACACCCGGATGAAGTTCTGCGCGTTGTTGTAGCAGAGCAAGTTGCTGATCTCGCTGATCTGCATATCCGTCCGCACCAGCATCTCCTGCGATTTCTGGATGCGGTACAGGTAGAGATACTCCTTAAACGATGTGCCCGTCTGCTGCTTGAAGATGCGGCTGGCATAGGAAAGGTTGTATCCGATCTTCTCCGCGCAGTATTCCAGCGTCAGCGGTGTCTGGTATTCCTTTTCGATGATCTCCACGATCATTTCCGAAATGGACAGGGGCCGCGCGGGCTCCGCCGCTCCCATCGCGGCAGACAGCAGGTTTTCGTATATCCATCGGCAAGGGTCTGTTTCCGGCAAAAGCAGCGGCGCAAGCGTCGGGAAGGTACTCGGTTTGATCACCGCCAGTATGTTGGTGGCAATCGACAACCTCTCGAAGATTTCCTCTTCCTTTGGCAGCTTCGCGCAGACGATTGGGGAAAAGTAGGCCTCCAGGCACGCCTCCATGCCCTGCTTATCGCGCTTGCCGATGGCCTTCATCAGTTCGCGGTAGGCTTCCTTTGAATACACGCGCCTGCGCATCCCCTTGCTGGTGCTAAAGGCAATGTTGTCATCACCAATGCCAATGCGGTTTTCCAGCGTGTGGATGGCTTCGGCGTACATCTCCGGCAACAGCATCAGCGCCTCAAACGGCCCGGCAACGACGCAGCGCAGTGTTGCCCGCAGGGATGCGGATACCACCTGCATCAGGCGCGCAGCATGGGCGCGCGCTGCTTCGGCCGCGGCCTCAGGGCTATCGGCATCCAGGCGGTGGAGCATCAGGAAGCGATGCTCCACAATCTCGTGCAGGTTGTCCATTGCCGATGGAAACAGCTCGTTGGCGATATCCCGCATCAGCACCAGGCGAACCTGGTCATCCTGCATCTCGCCATCGGTGCCAATGCCGCTGTCCGCCTCCAACACAAACAGGCAGTAATACGCCGCCGTCAGCGGCAGGCCCAGCATCTCGGCGCGCCGCACCGCCCAGTCATATACGATGCTGCCGTCAATCAGCTGGAGCAGGAACTGCCGACTATACTGGAGCTTGCGATCCTCCTGCACCTGCTGGAGCAACGAATAGGAGGCGTGTACCTGGTCGATGTAGTTCGATACTGTCGCAAACTCGTCCGTACCGTCCGCCGGGTCTGTCTCAGTCGCCACCTTCTGCACCAGCCGGGCAATGGGCCTGTACATCCTGCGGGTAAACATGAAAAACAGCAGCGCGATGACCAGCAGCACGGATGCCGTGATGGCCAGCACCGACACAATCAGGATGTTGGAGCGGGGCTGAATCGCCGCCAAATCCGTGGCATAGACGTATTTCCAATCCAAGTAGTCAGAGGAAGTCACCGTTACCACCCAGCCGCCGTTTGAGAGCCGGATGGTTTGGTATCCGTCTCCACCCGTCTCATGCAGCCGTTGCGCAAGCTCCGCCATGTCCATGCGCGAGGAGGGCGCCTGGTACCCGGCAAGCATCTCCCCCCGTCCGTCCAGCACCAGCATGTTCTCCACCTCCGGGATGCTCCGCAGGCGGCTGAACAGCTTCTCCTCTGAAATGGAAATGACCAGCACGCCGTAGGTGGTGCTGCCCCGCCAGACGGACCGCGCCATGTGCAGCATGCCCCCCTGGCTCTTAAGCCAGGTGCCGTAGGGTGTCCTGTCGGGGATTTCGCCGTCCACGACCTGTTGCACAATCGCAAGCATTGGCTGTATCTTCTGCACGTTGTATTGAAAGAAGCCGTCATTGTTTTGCAGCCATTCGCCCTGGGTGTTTACCAGGGTGTATTCCACCTCTACGCCCGTGCGCTGGGTGATCAGGCTCTGCATCTCAATCATGCGGTTTTTCAGCAGACGAATGTTTTCAAAGGTGGTATAGTTGTACTTGAGATTGGAGGCATTTAGCGCATCAACGGTGGAGGACACCAGCGACATATCAAACAGCTGCTGATCCGTGGTGCGGATCACCTGCTCGATATCGCTGCGCACAGTGTCCAGCAGCTCACGCTGCATCACATGGGTGTTTTCCTGGATGGCGCGAAAGGATGTGACGTAGATATAGACGCTCAGGATGACCACTGGTATGCTGGCCAGCAGCGTCCCAAATATCAAAAAACTCCACATCATTTTTGAGTTGCGCAGTTTGAGCATGCTCTTCCTCCTGTTTGCAACCCCAGTATAGCACAGTGCTTCCTTAAGGTGCAATTCAGCGGGAAAACAGTGGGTATCATTTGTTGACCTGTTAAAACCCCTTGCAAATGCTCATTATTCCCTCTCTTCATCCACCAAATGCGCGCTATTTTACCTTTTCCGGCATCAGGGAGCACATAAAAAAAGCAAAAAATGATTAATATTTTGTGCGACTTTTCCATCGTTGCAGACGTCTAAGGCGCAAATGATTATTGTCATTTCGTTCACGCCGGGTTACGATCTGCTCACCAAATAACCCACAAGGAGGCACAACGCACATGAAACGCAAGAACTGGATCGCTTTGCTTCTGGTCTGCCTGATGATGCTGGGCACGCTCACGACGGCATTGGCAGAGGAACCCTTCGCGATTTCCATCATGACCCTGACCTTTGCCACGGAGCCGCCCACAGCGGAAAGCCGCGTGCAGAAGATGATCGAGGAGTACACGAACACCAAGCTGAACATCACCTGGAAGCCCAGCGCCGGCTACGATGAGAATCTGAACATCCTCGTTGCTTCCAACGACATGCCGATGCTCACCCTGGTGCGTGACAACAAGATGCCCGTCATCGTGCAGGCCGTGGAAAGCGATGTATTCTGGGATGTGACCGATTATCTGGATCAGTTCCCCAACCTCAGCCAGATGAACGAGCAGGTCAAGCGCAATACTTCCTATAATGGCCGCACCATCGGCATGTACCGCGCGGTCGACTTTGCCCGCAGCGGGTGGATATACCGCAAGGACTGGGCGGACAAACTGGGCCTTTCCGCCCCCACCACGCTGGAAGAGCTGTATGCCATGATCGATGCGTTCACCACGCAGGACCCGGATGGGAACGGCAAGAATGATACCTTCGGCCTGATCATGGCGGCCGATATCGCCGTGAAGCTTGAGTTCCATTCGATGGTCGTCGCGCAGGGCGGCGGCAACGAGTGGGTGGAAGACGGCAAGGGCGGCGTGATCCCTACCTTCATGACTGAGCCGTACATCAAGGCGCTGGACTTCTTCCGCCGCCTCTATGCGGAAAAGGCCATGAACCAGGATTACCCCAGCGCCTCGAAAAACAACATCTATGAATACTGGACCAGCCAGCAGGGCGGCGTCTTCTACATGAGCATGTTTGACTCCATCGGCGCGACTGTCAGCGATAACCTGCTCAAGATCAACCCGGACGCGGAAATCGATGTGTTCAGCCGCGTTGCCCGCGAGGATGGCGGCGTCAACGTCTACCCGACGAAGGGCTGGAACGGCATGTTCTTCATCTCCAAGAAGGCCGTGCCCACCGAAGAAGCCCTGCTCAAGGTGCTGGACTTCCTCGATAAGCTCAACGACGATGCGATGCGCGAGCTGGTTCTCTACGGCATCGAAGGCGAGCACTTTGTCCAGAATGCCGATGGCCTGATCGACCAAATCGACCGCGAGGGTTTCAACGCGGAATGCGCCGACTTCGGCCAGCTCAACCCCGCCTACCGCATGTGGCCGGAGCGCAAGCTGAACTACCTGCCGCTCCAGGGCAAAATCTACGGAATGATCGATGAGAACGCGGAGATCGCCGTCACCAACATCATCGAGCCCTTCATCTCCGAAACCTACACCATGGTCGGCGGCACGCTCGACCAGCTGATCTATGACGCCCGTGACAAATACATCATCGGCGCCATCGACCTTAACGGCTTCAACGCCGAAGTGCAGCGGTGGCTAAACCAGGGCGGCCAGGCCGTCATCGACGAGTACTCCCAGCAGTACGCGGCGGCCCAGGCACAGTAACCGGTAATCCAGGCGAGGGGCTGTCGCGGGAGGAACGGGGAACGCCAGGGGGCTCGGCCCCCTGGACCCCCGGGAAGGGCGTTGCCCTTTCCAAACCCAACATTTCGCCTCACGGCGGGAGGGATTTCACTCTGTATGAACCTGGCCCGCCCGCAGGCGAAATGTTGGAGGTCCAGGAGGCTAGCCTCCTGGCGGGGATCCAAGGGGCAGAGCCCCTTGGCGTTCCCTCGTTCCCACCGCGCCCCCATAAAGGAGCAGCTTATGGTAAATCCTACATTGCCCCGCAGGCGCGGCCTTGGGCACAGGTTCGGGCGGGCCATCACGAAGTACCATGCCTTCTATTTGATGCTCCTTCCGGGCGTCGCTTACTTTCTGATCTTTCACTATGGCCCCATGTGGGGACAGATCATCGCGTTTCAAAACTACAATCCATTCAAGGGCGTGCTGAAAAGCTCGTTTGTGGGTTTTGCGCACTTTAAGCGCTTCATCGGCAGTTACGAGTTCCCCATGCTGTTTCGCAACACGCTGTACTTGGCGGTCTATAACCTGGTCTTTTACTTTCCCGTGCCCATAATCATCGCGCTGATGCTCAACGAGGTGCGTAACCGCTACTTCAAAAAAGCGATCCAGACCATGATCTACATCCCCCATTTCGTATCCTGGATGGTCGTGGTGGGCCTGACATATATCCTCTTCAACAACCAAAACGGCAGCATCACAACACTGTACGCCCAGCTGACGGGGGGGCAGCTCAATGTGCTGCTGAGTGAATCCGCCTTCCGGCCCATGGTCATCATCCAAATGATGTGGCGCGAAGCGGGCTGGGGCACCATCATCTTTCTGGCAGCGCTGTCCGGCGTAGATGAGCAGTTGTACGAGGCCGCCTACATCGACGGCGCCAACAACTGGCAGCGCCTGATCCACATCACGCTGCCCTCCATCCGCTCCACGATCATCGTCATGCTCATTTTGCGCCTGGGCAAGTTCATGGATACCGGCTTTGACCAAATCCTCAACATGCTCAACGCCATGAACCGCAGCGTAGGTGAGGTGTTCGACACCTACATTTACCAGGTGGGCATCGTGTCAGGCCAGTACAGCTACAGTACGGCCATCGGCATCTTCAAATCCGTCATTGCGCTGGTATTGGTCGTCCTCTCGGATACGCTGGCCAAGCGCGTCGGCGAAGACGGCGTTTTTTAGGAAGGGGGCGCAAAGCATGATTGTATCCAATTCCATTGGCCGCAAAATATCCGTGGCCCTGCTTTATATCGCGCTGGCGATGATCGGCTTGCTGTGCATTCTTCCGTTCATTCACATCATCGCCGCATCGCTGAGCAGGCCGGAGCTGCTGCCCAATTCGGGTTTCTTCCTCTGGCCCAGAGGCTTTTCCATCGAAACCTACCGGTACATCTTCTCCACGGCCACCATCCCGCGCGCGCTGCGCAATACGGTGTATATCACCCTCGCGGGCACGGCGCTGAACATGGTCATGACCGTCCTGATGGCGTACCCGCTGGCGCACAATTTCCTGCCGGGCAAACGGGTGATCAACTTCATGGTCGTCTTTACAATGATGTTCACCAGTGGTATGATTCCCCAGTACATTCTGGTGCGCGGGCTCGGGCTGATCAACAGCTATTCCGCAGTGCTGCTGCCCGGCGCGATCAACGCGTTTAACCTGATCGTCCTGCGCAACTTCATGGCGCAGATCCCCGCTTCACTGGAGGAAAGCGCGCGCATTGACGGCGCATCCGAGTGGCGCATCCTGGCGGAGCTGGTGCTGCCGCTGTCGATGGCCTCGATGGCTACGCTGACGCTGTTCTATGCGGTAGCCCACTGGAACCAGTTCCGCATGCCGCTGCTGTACCTCAACGATCAGGGCAAGTGGCCCATCCAAATCCTGCTGCGGCAGATGATCGTGCTGTCCTCAGGCGTGGGCCTTGGCGACTCCTCAGGGTTTGAATCCTCTTTCGTGGTACCGGAGCAGAGCGTGCGCATGGCCACGATCGTCGTCTCCACGGTTCCGATTCTGGTTTTCTATCCATTCCTGCAACGCTACTTCACCAAGGGCGTTATGATGGGTTCTGTGAAAGGATGAGCAGCCTTGAAGATTACTGATATTGTCATTCACCGGTTCCGCACCACCACATGTACCCAGGCAGACGCTGTGGGTCATGTGCATCCAGGGCCGGAAAAGCCCAGCAGCGCCGCCTACATTCGCATTGACACGGACGAAGGCATCAGCGGCTACAGCTTCACCAGCGAAAACCATCAGACCGTGAAGCCCGGGGTAACCATCCCCGAGGCCAACTTCCTCAAAGCGGAGCGCCGGGGAGACGCACTCAGCGATGCCATCCTTGGCATCGCCAGGCCCGTGCTGCTGGGCATGGACCCGCTCTCCCGCGAGATGATCTTCATGCTGATGCACAAGATGCAGCGCAGCCAGAACAACGGCATCCTGGCCGACCATGTGGTCGCCCATATCGACAAGGCCCTGTGGGACCTGGCCGGCCGCATGGCTGGCATTCCCGTGTACAAGCTGCTGGGCGGCCACCGGGATAAGGTGCTCGCCTATGCCAGCACCATGGTGGGCGACGACATGCCCGGCGGGCTCAGCTCGCCCCAGGCATACGCTGATTTTGCAAAGGCCTGCGTGGCGGAAGGCTACCAGGCCGTGAAGCTGCACACCTGGAGCCGCCCGAACGTGAAGGCCGATATTGCGGCCTGTCAAGCGGTCCGTGATGCCGTCGGCGACGGCGTTGAGCTGATGCTGGACTGTTACCATTATTATGACCGCTATGATGCCCTTACCCTGGGCCGCGCCATTGAGGAGATGGGTTATGCCTGGTATGAGGAGCCAATGGACGAATACGCAGTGGGCAACTACCGCTGGCTGCGGGAGAAGCTAAACATCCCGATCATCGGCCCGGAGGTCGCCAAGGGAAACCACTATACCCGCGCGGAATGGATTGCTTCCGGCGCGTGCGACATCTGCCGGTCAGGCTCGGGCAGCTGCGGCGGCATCACCCCGGTGTGGAAGGTGGCCAACTTGTGCGAGTGCCATGGCATCCCGATGGAGCTGCACGGCACAGGCTCCGCCAACCTGCACGTAATGGGCGCGATGGTGGTTCCCGGCAAGTACTATGAGCGCGGCATGCTGCACCCCTTCCTGGAGTACAACAACACCCCACCCTGGTTCCACGCCCCCATCGACGGCATGGACAGCGAAGGCTACGTACACCTACCCAAGGCGCGGGGCGGGGGCTACGTTTTCAACTGGTTTTTTTGTGAGAACAACTGGGTGTGCGGGGGGGGGTCGAACGCTGGGGGACGCTGTCCCCCAGACCCCCTGCCAGGAGGCGTGTGCCTCCTGGACCTCCAACATTTCGCCTCACGGCGGGTGGGTTTATATACCCCTCCC
>JAVBQK010000017.1:0-9004 GCA_031549105.1 Eubacteriales bacterium | reverse complement strand
CGTGGCGCGCGTTTTGTATTTTGTGGGTTGTTCTTGTTCCTTGTCCCTTGGTTCGTGTTTCTGGGTCCCTGGGCCCCTTCGCGTCCCCCAGCGTCCCCCTTCTTCGTGCGTTCCCCCCTTGCCGTCTGTCTCATAAACGTGTACAATCTTCCCACGGATATTTGCGGGGGAGGCATATCGATATGGGTCTTTTGAAAGCAGGATTTGGCGCGGCCAGCGGCGTGCTGGCGGACCAGTGGCGCGACTATTTTTATGCGGAGGCGCTTGCGGCGGATACGCTGGTGGTCAAGGGGGAGAAGCGCGTTACACGCCGCTTTGGCTCCAATAACAAGGGCAATGAGAATATCATCTCCAATGGGTCCATTGTTGCCGTCAGCGATGGGCAGTGCATGATCATCGCGGAGCAGGGCAAGGTGGTGGAACTGTGCGCGGAGGCGGGCGAGTTCGTCTGGGATTCGTCCACGGAGCCGAGCCTGTTCTATGGGAATTTGGGCGAGAATATCAAGGCGACGTTCGCCAACATCGGCAAGCGGTTCACCTTCGGCGGCGACGCGCCCAAGGACCAGCGCGTCTATTTCTTCAACACGAAAGAGATTATCGGCAACAAGTACGGTACCGCAAACCCCGTCCCGTTCCGCGTCGTTGACCAGAACGTGGGCCTGGATGTGGATATCTCCGTGCGCTGCCATGGCGAGTATTCCTACCGGATCGTCAACCCGCTGCTGTTCTATCAGAACGTCTGCGGCAATGTCGAGGCGGACTACGCGCGCCAGAACATCGACAGCCAGCTCAAGACCGAGCTGCTCACCGCGCTGCAGCCCGCCTTTGCCAGGATATCTGAGATGGGCGTGCGCTACAGTGCGCTGCCCGGGCATACGATGGAGCTGGCGGACGCGCTCAACGCCGTCCTCACCAAGAAATGGGCGGAACTGCGCGGCATCGCGCTGGTGTCCTTCGGTGTGGCAAGCGTCAGCGCGTCCGAACAGGACGAGGCGATGATCAAGGAGCTACAGCGCAACGCGGCGCTGCGCAACCCGGGCATGGCCGCCGCGCACCTGGTGGGCGCGCAGGCGCAGGCGATGCAGGACGCGGCGAACAACCCCGGCGGCGCGTTCATGGGCTTTGCCGGGCTGAACGCCGCGGCGGGCGCAGGCGGCGCCAATGCGCAGAGCCTGTTCCAGATGGGCGCGCAGCAGCAACAGGCGCAGCCCGCGCAGGAGGCACCGAGGCCCGCCGGCTGGAAATGCGCCTGCGGCCACGAGGGCAACACCAGCAAGTTCTGTATGGAGTGCGGCGCGCCAAAGCCCGCTGACCCCAGCGCGTGGACCTGCGCCTGCGGCGCGGTGTGCCAGGGCCGTTTCTGCCCCGAGTGTGGCAAGCCACGCCCCGCGCAGGCTGTCTACCAGTGTGACAAGTGCGGCTGGAAGCCGGAGGACCCGGCCAAACCGCCGAAGTTCTGCCCCGAATGCGGCGATGTATTCGACCAGAACGACGCGACCTGACGGCGAAGGGAGGGCGAACCATGGACGACACCGGCGTGAAGCGCGCACATACCCAACAGGAAACCGACCGCAAGTGCCCTGACTGCGGCGGCACGATGGATTTTGACCCCAAGACCGGCGGGCTTTCCTGCCCCTACTGCGGCCACCAGGAAGTGATCCCGGCAGCGGGCGGCAAGACAAAGAGCGCGGTGGAGATCGACTTTAGCAAGGCGGAACACACCGGCAACTGCGACTGGGGCATGGACAAGAAGACGGTCATCTGCAAGTCCTGCGGCGCGGAATCGATCTACGACGCGCTGATGGTCTCCAGCGAGTGCCCGTACTGCGGCTCCAACCAGGTGATGGAAGAAAAGACGACGGAAACGCTGGCCCCGGGCGGCGTGTGCGTGTTTAAGCTGGACGCCGACCGCGCCGGACAGAACTTCACCAAGTGGATACGCGGCAAATGGTTCACCCCGCGCGTCGCCAAGGAGAAGGCGAAGCCCGGTGCAATGCGCGGCGTATATCTGCCCTATTGGACGTTTGATGCCGATACTTTTTCCCGCTACGACGGGGAATACGGCATTGACCACACCGAGCGCGACAAGGAGGGCAAGGACCATATCGTCACCGATTGGAGCCGCACGCGCGGCACCTACAGCCGCTTCATCGACGATGAACCGGTGCCCGCAACCATGCGCCACGATGAGACGCTCTTGGGCCGCCTGATGCCGTTTGACACCACGAACAATGTCGCCTACAAGCCCGAGTACATGGCGGGCTTCCTGTCCGAGCGGTACTCGGTGGGCCTGAAAGCCGGGTGGGAGCGGGCAAAAAATCAGATCGGGCGCAAGCTGTCCGGCGAGATTGACGACAAGATCCGCAGCGACCACCGCGCCGACAGGACGCGCTCCGTCGATGTCAAGACGGAGTACTCCAGTGTTAAGTACAAGTACCTGATGGTGCCCGTGTGGATGTCCGCGTTCACCTACAACGGCAAGGTGTATCAGTTCATGGTCAACGGCCAGACCGGCAAGGTCGGCGGGCGCGCCCCGGTTTCGAAGGTGCGCGTGGCCGCGGCGGTGCTGCTGGGGATCATCGTGGCGGCGCTGCTATTTTACTTCTTCGGAGATAGCATGTAAGGCACGGACAATATCTTCTGATGGTGGGGGGCGTCAGCCCCCCGGCAGCGTGACGACAAAAAGGCTCCCTTTTCCCACCTCGCTCTCCACCTGGACCGTGCCGCCGCTCAGCTCCGCGATGCGCTTTACAATCGCCAGGCCCAGCCCATTCCCTGCCTGTGCGTGGGAGGTATCGCCCTGGTAGAACTTATCGAATACGCGGCTTTTCGTTTCATCATCCATGCCGCCGCCGGCATCCTGGATGGTGAAGCGAATGCCGCCGTTCCAGCGCAGCAGGCGGATGATGATTTCGCCGCCGGGGCTGGAGAACTTGACCGCGTTATCCATCAGGTTCAGCCAAATCTGCTGCGTTAGGTCGGCGCTGCCCACGAACGTGATCTCCTCCATCTCCACATTCATGCACAGGTCCTTTGCCGACCACTTCGGTTCGGTCAGTGCGATGCCCCTGCGGATCTGCTCGTCCAGCCGGAACGCCGCCTTGTCCGGCACGATCTCGATGCTCTCGTACTTCGTCAGGTTCAGCACGTTGGTGGATAATTCGGCCAGCCGCTCGGACTCGGCGACGATGATATCCAGGTACTCGCGCCGCTCCATTTCGCCCAGCTCGCCATCACGCACCAGCTTTGCAAACCCGCGCACGGAGACGATCGGCGTCTTGAACTCGTGGGAAAACGTATTGATAAAGTCGCTGCGCAGCGTCTCGATGGACGACAGCTCATGCGTCATTTTATTGAAGCTTTGCGACAGCTCCTCCAGCTCGCCGATGCCCCTCAGGTCCACCTGCACGGTGAAGTCGCCCTCCGCCACCCGGCGCGTCGCGTCGATCACCCTGCGAATGGGCAGCAGCGCTTTCTTGCTCAGGAAGCCGGTCAGCGCAGTGCCCAGGATCACGCAGATCAGGAAGATTCCTGCGAGCGGCAGGATCGGGTTGGTCCTGGGCGATGCTGCCCAGCTCAGCCAGCCGAGGCGGTGCAGCCCCATCGCAATTGATCCCACGACGAGGAATGTCGCCAGCATCACGCAGAATACGAACAGCACCAACGAGATGGGCAGGCTCAGCTTCTTTTGCAGTGACTTGAGGTGCCTCATTCCTTCTTCACCGCCTTGTACCCCACCCCGCGCACCGTGATGATCTCAAACGCGGGCCAGTTCCAGAACCGCTCGCGCAGGCGGTTTACATGCACGTTGAGCGTGTGGTCGCCGGACTCGGATTCCATGCCCCATATTTCCTCCATTAGCTGCATGCGTGTAAAGATGATGCCGGGGTAGGAGAGCAGCTTGAACAGCAGCTGGAACTCCTTCTGCGGGAGCTGGACCGCCTCGCCGGGGCGGGAGACGGTCATCGTATCGTAGTCCAGCACCGCGTCCCCCACGATCAGCCTGCGCTCGCTGACGATCTGCGCGCGGCGCAGCAGCGCCCGGATGCGCAGGATCATCTCCTCCTCATCCACGGGCTTGGTCATATAGTCGTCCGTGCCCGCCAGGAAGCCCTTGCGCTTGTCCTGCGGCTCCTGCTTGGCCGTGACCATTAGCAGCGGCAGCGCCTCCCACGAGAGGCGGATTTGCCGCGCCAGCTCGTACCCGTCCATGTTCGGCATCATCAGGTCCAGCATCACCAGGTCCACATGTTGCTTTTCCATCAGCGCAAGCGTTTCGACGCCGTCGGCCGCCTGCAGCGGCTCAAAGCCGTTATGGCGCAGCACCGCGCACATCAGCTTCCTGGTATTGGTATCGTCTTCGGCAACGAGGATTCGAAACATCGCGCTCACCTCCGATGGGGTCAGTATAAGGGACCAACATCAACTGAACATCAACGCAAAATCGCCCGTTCGTTGAGGTTCGCTTGAGATTGCCTTGCTACACTGTGCCCGAGAAAAACAAACGGAGGGCTAACGATGATCAAGCTGAGGCTAGACAATATTCAGAAAACATACCGCAACGGAGAAAACCTGACGGTGCTCAAGGGTATCTCGCTCGCGTTCCGCGAGAATGAGTTCGTGTCCATCCTGGGACCGTCCGGCTGCGGCAAGACGACGCTGCTGAACGTCATCGGCGGGCTGGACCAATACGATGGCGGCGAACTGACGATCAGCGGGCTTTCGACCAAGCAGTTCAAGGACGCCGACTGGGACGCGTACCGCAACCGGTCCATCGGCTTTGTGTTCCAGACGTATAACCTGATCGGCCACCAGACGGTGCTGCAAAATGTGGAGATCGCGCTGACGCTGTCGGGCGTCTCCACGGCCGAGCGCAGGCGCCGCGCGAAGAAGGCGCTGGAGGAAGTCGGCCTTTCCGACAAGCTAAAGAAGAAACCCAACCAGCTATCCGGCGGGCAGATGCAGCGCGTCGCCATCGCCAGGGCGCTGGTGAACAACCCCGATATCATCCTGGCCGATGAGCCGACCGGCGCGCTGGACAGCCAGACGAGCGTGCAGATCATGGAGATTCTCAAGGAGATTGCAAAGAAGCGGCTGGTGATCATGGTCACGCACAACGGCGACCTGGCCGAGCAGTACTCCACCCGGATCGTCCGCCTGCTGGATGGAGAGATACTCTCGGACTCCAACCCGCCCACGCGGGAGGATGAACTGCGCCCCGGCACGGCGAAGACCGCGAAGGAGCTGGGCATGACGAAGACCTCGATGTCGCTGTTCACCGCGGCGTCGCTGTCCTTCAAGAACCTGATGACCAAGCGCGGCCGGACGATCACCACCGCCATCGCGGGAAGCATCGGCATCATCGGCGTGGCGCTGGTGCTGGCGCTGTCCGGGGGCCTCTCTTCCTATATGGATCAGATGCAGACCGATACGCTCTCGGGCTTCCCGATTACGATTGGCACCACCGCGCAGACCATAGACATCACAAGCCGCGCGGCGGCATTCACCGGCGGCAGTGAGGAGACAACCTACGCGAAGTACCCGGAGAGCAGCACCCTGTACCGCTACGACAGCAACGCGAACCAGACGGTGCACATCAATGAGTTTACCGACGATTACCTTGCGTACATTGGGGAAATCAACACCGAGGTGCCGGGCGCGGTCAATACCATCTCCTATCAGCGCGGCGTCGCAATGAACGTGCTGGCCAAGGCGGGCAGCGATGTGGTGAAGTTTGAAACCAGCGCGTCCAGCGGACGGGGCGGCGGCATGAGCGGGATGATGTCCTCCAGCAACTACTGGCAGGAAATGCCCGATAACGAAGACTTCGTCCTCTCGCTGTACGACCTGATCGGCGAAGGCAGCCGACTGCCCACCGCGATGAACGAGATTGTGCTGGTGGTGGACGAATACAACCGGCTGGATGAGTCCTTTTTCCAGAAGCTAGGGATCACCGTGCAGGACGGCTACACCCTCGATGACTTTATCGGCAAAACCATCCTCAAGGTTGTGGACAACGACGACTACTATCAGCAGAACGGCAGCGTGTTTGTCGCCGCGAGCGCAGCGGATTACCAGGTGCTATACGACAGTGAGGGCGGCGTGGAGCTGACGGTTGTGGGCGTGCTGCGGCTGAAGGACGGCGCGGCCAGCAGCTACTTCTCGGAAGGGTTCGTCTACACTACAGCGCTGACCGACTATGTTGTGGAGCAGGCGAAGAACTCTCAGATCGCCAGTGCGCAGGAGGAGAGCGACCACGATGTGCTGACCGGCGCGGCATTCGCCAGCACCGATACGAAAAACGCGCGGCTGAGGAGCCTCGGCGCGGATACCACACCCACGGGGATCAACATCTACCCTGTGAACTTTGAGGCGAAGGACAGCATCAAGGCGTATCTGGACGCGTACAACACCGGCAAGGCCGATGTAAACCAGGTTATTTACTCCGACATGGCAGAGACCATTTCCGATATGACCGGCACGCTGCTGAGCACCGTTTCCATTGTGCTGATCGGGTTCGCGGCAATCTCCCTGATCGTATCGACGATCATGATCGCGATCATTACCTATGTTTCGGTAATTGAGCGCACGAAGGAGATCGGCATCCTGCGCAGCGTCGGCGCGCGCAAGAAGGATATTTCCCGCGTGTTCACCGCCGAGACGCTGATCATCGGGTTCATCGCGGGAACGTTCGGCGTCGCGCTAACCTACCTGCTGGCCATCCCGATTAACGCCGTAATCGCAAACCTTACCGGCATCGCGGGGATCGCCGCGCTGAATCCCCTGTACGCGGTGCTGCTGATCGCGGGCAGCATGGTGCTGACGCTGATTGCAGGCTTCTTCCCCTCCAGAATGGCCGCGAACAAGGACCCGGTGGAGGCGCTGCGGACGGAGTAAATTATCCACAAAACGAAAACCCGGCGGGCCACATAACCCGCCGGGTTTTTTATACAACTTTACCAAAAAAAAACCAAAAAGAAAGCCCCCTTATAAAAAGGGGGGTAACCATGCGCCTCAAGGGAGGGGAGCCCATTGGCGCGCTTTTGAACTTCACCCATATAACGGGGTGCCATCCTCTTTTCATCCATGCCGAAAAGAATTTTTTCATCTTTTTTTCGAGAAATTTTTACCTTTTTCTCTTTGTTTATAATGTAGCACCAATGTGCACGCTGTGGATGGCCCATTGTGGATGATTTTCTGGTAATAAAACCCTTGCCAGGCCACAAAAAAACCCGCCCGGCAGAAAGCCAAAACGGGTTTATCCACGGTTATCCACAGAATTATCCACAATCGTCCTGATTTTGTTGATAACTTTCCTGCTTTTTCCCGTTTGCCGTGAGTTTTCCACAGGGTTACGTGCAATCGGTCCGGTTCGTTACCTTACTTGTCCGCGAGGAACTCGTTGAGCTGGTGAATCAGCTCGTCCACATTGATGCCGTGCACCATGCCGGCCTCTTCCAGCGATTCCGCCGTGGCGTGCGGGCAGCCCAGGCAGTGCAGGCCAAACCCCATCATAATCCGCGCCGTTCCTTTATCTACTTCCAGAACATCGCGGATGGTCATTGTCTTATCAACCGTCGCCATTGTAATTCTCCTCTCGTAATTGTCTCCGTATTATATACCCAAACGGTCAGGATTGTAAACGGGAAAAGAAACGCGGGCAGATTTCCCATCGGGCTTTGCTTTACAAATATTGAGTTATAAGCAGGATTCCCAATTCTTGTAGCGAAATTAGCACTGGTTTGGGAAATACCCGAGTTACACCGGCGCGGTGCAATCCGGACGATGAAGGGTTCAGCGGTCTCTCCCTCGCGGCGGGTTTTCCGCCCTGCACGTTTCATCCCCACCCCTCCCCGTTTCCCCCACAACCCTTTCCACAGCCTTTTTGGCTCCCTGCCTTGGCTTGGTAAGGTTTTCCACAGAAGGAACAGCTCTACTACTACGGCTACTTTATATTACTTCGTGTACAAGGAGGTTGACCGCATGCGCTTCACCTGCGCCGTATCCGAAATGCTCAGCGCGCTCAATGTTGTAACCAGGGCGATCGCCGCGCGCTCCACCATTCAGATTATGGAAGGTGTCCTGATCACGTCGTGCCCAGAGGGCATCCGGCTGACATGCACGGATTTGGCGCTGGGCATCGAGACGCACATCGACGCGGAAGTATCGGAAGAGGGAAGCGTGGTGCTGCCGGGCAAGCTGCTGAACGAAATCGTCCGCAAGCTGCCCGAAGGCGTGCTCACGGTTTCGATCACCAATATGAACGCCGCGACGCTCAAGTGCCTCGGCTCCAAGACGACGCTGCAGGGCCTCTCCCCCGAGGAATTCCCCGCGCTGCATGAGGTAAGCGCGAGCAAGACAATTTCCATGCCGCAATCGGCGCTGCGGGAGATGATCCAGCGTACGTCGTTTGCGATCGCGACGGATGAGACGCGGCCGATCCTGATGGGCTGCCTGCTGGAGGCCGAAGGAGACAGCCTGACAATGGTGGCGCTGGACGGCTTTCGCCTGGCGCTGCGCAAGGAGGCGTTCGGCGCCGACCTGCCGCATCTGTCGGCTGTGGTGCCGGGCAAGGTGCTCAACGAGATTGCGCGCATCCTGTCGGATAGCGACGAGCTGGTCACCCTCAACTTTGGTGCATCGCACCTGCTGGCCGATATGGGGAAGACCCGCGTCGTTGCGCGGCTGCTGGATGGCGAGTTCATCCGCTACCGCCAGATTCTGCCCGGCGAGTGGCTGACCCGCGTCACCACCTCCAAGCGTGAGCTGGAGGCGGCAATGGACCGTGCGTCGCTGATGGCGCGCGAAGGAAAGAACAACCTCGTCAAGCTGCACATCGAGAGCGGCAAGATGCTGATCACCTCCAACGCCGAGCTGGGTGATGTGCGCGAGGAGATCGAGGTGACGTTCGAGGGCCGGGAGATCGACATCGCGTTCAATGTGCGCGACATCATCGACACGCTTCGCGCGATCGAGGATGAGAACATCATGCTGCGGTTTAATT
>JAVBQK010000160.1:0-13272 GCA_031549105.1 Eubacteriales bacterium | reverse complement strand
AAGCCCTTGCCAAAGTGGAAGCCGATTTCGCCGAAATGCCCGAAGTACTGGAAATCTGCACCTTCGTACGCGAAAGCCCCAGAGGCGTCCTCCCCGCCATGCGCGCGGCTGATGCTGACGCCTAATAACTTAATATAATATGCCTCCGGCGGCTTAGGGGGGCAGCGGCCCCCCTAAGAACCCCGCGAGTTTGGGTATGGTAAGGGGTGCTTTGGCGAAAGTGGCAGGTGAACAGGAACTTTTTCACCTTGTTCCATGAAAGCAGGTTAGCCATTTTTTGTTGCTACGGGCGAAGCCCTCATAAAGGCAATACCTTGTAGTGAACTATGCATATCGTTGTGGCACAGCACCGAGAGCTTAGTTAACAGGAAAGCCCTTTCAATTCCGCAACAGATCACCAGCCCCCAATGGGGGGTCTGGGGGAGTCACTCCCCCAGTGGGGAGTCCAGAGGGGCAACGCCCCTTTGGCAGGGGGGCTGGGGGACGGCGTCCCCCAGCGTTCCCTCTCCCCGCCGCGACAGCCCTTCTCTCACGTTCTCACGTCCCCCCACTACAAAGGAGGTGCCCATGATCTTACCCCGCGAAGAACTATCCGCGCTCTCCGCGCGCGTGCTCGACATGCTCAGGCGCGACCACACGGATGACCCCAGCGCCGGACACCTGACGATGGACAACTGGGAATGGCCCACGGGCGTGGCGCTGTACGGCATCTGGAAGACGTATGAGCAACTGGGGCAGCCGGAGGTTCTCCAGTACCTGGAGGCGTGGTACGAGCGCAGGCTCGCGATGCCCGCGCCGCACCGGAATGTCAATACCGTCGGGCCAATGCTGGCGCTGATTTGCATGTATGAGCGCACGGGGAACGAAGCGTATCTGCCGCACATCGAGAGCTGGGCCGACTGGGTGATGCACGCAATGCCGCGTACCGAGTTTGGCGGCTTGCAGCACATCACCGTGTGGAACAAGCATTATCAGCAACTGTGGGCTGATACGCTGTTCATGACCGTGCTGTTTTTGCTCAAGGCGGGCCTGGTGCTGAAGCGGCCCGAGTGGGTGGAGGAAGCGAAGTACCAGTTCCTCATCCACATCCGCTATTTGCAGGACAGGCGAACGGGCCTGTGGACGCATGGCTGGACGTTCGACTGCCGCAACAGCTTCGCCGGCGCGTTCTGGGCGCGGGGCAACAGCTGGTTTACGGCCGCGGCAGTGGAACTGCTGGAGCTGCTGGGCGATGAAGATGCCGCGTGCCGCCAGGTTCGCGAGGCGCTGCGCGACCAGGTGCTGGCGCTGTGGAAGAAGCAGCGCGAGAGCGGCCTGTTCACCACGCTGATCGATGTGGAAGAGACATACGAGGAGACATCCGCGACGGCGGCGATTGCTTACGGTGTGCTCAAGGGCATCCGCCTGGGCATGCTGGGCGAGGGCTACCGCGAGATGGGCGAGAAGGCCGCGCGCGCGGTCATCGGCAAGATCGCGCCGGATGGCACGGTAATGGGCGTTTCCGGCGGCACCGGCATGGGGCATGATTTCGCGCATTACAAGGCGATCCGCCAGTGCCCGACGGCCTACGGCCAGGGGCTGACATTCTTGATGCTGACGGAGCTGCTCCGCGAGGATGCGCTATGAGGGGAGATTTCACGCTGCCCGGCGAGGCGGGGTATGAGGCGTTGACGCTGTCCCTTGCCCAGACGTGGGGCGCGGACGTGCTGCGCGATTCGGACGGCACCAAGCTGTCCGAAGACTTGCTGGACAAGGGATATGAGATTTACTCAACCATCTGCCCCATCCGCTCCATCAACGAGTTTGCCAAGGCCAACCAGGATAAGCTGCAACAGAATTTGCTGCTCTCGCAGCCCGTGCTGGCGGAAGGGGACGAGGTCCGCATTGAGCTGATGGCGGGCTATTCTCGTGATCAGTTCCGCGTCAATGACCGGGACGGCATGGAGTTCTGGCAGGTATTCGACCGTACGGCAGGGGTGGAAGTGCCGAAGGGTGACTGGACGTATGCGGACGGGTCCGTCATGGTGTGCGGCGCGGAGCCGTATCACCGCTATACGGTCAGCTTCTTCGCCTACCGGCTGTGGGAAGCGATCTCGATGTACAACCACATCACCAACGGCTGGGGCGACCGCGAGCGGCTGATGCCGGTGGAGGTGCGCTGGCCCGAGGTGCGCCGGGCGATGCTTGCCTGGCTGGATGAATGGTGCCGCGAGCACCCGCAGACGAACGTTATCCGCTTCACATCGATGTTCTATAACTTCGCCTGGGTCTGGTCGGACAATCCTTCCGCGCGCGACCTGTACAGCGACTGGGCGTCGTACGATTTCTCGGTGAACCCGCTATCGCTGCGCGCGTTCCGCGAGGAGACGGGCATCGATATGACCGCCGAGGACTTCCTGCGCGGCGGCCTTCGCAACCCCACGCACACCGCGCCCACCGCCAAGATGCGCCGTTGGATCGATTTCACGCACGCGTTCGTCGCGGCGTTCGGCAGGGAATGCATCGACGTGGCACGCGCGCACGGCAAGCGCTCCTATGTGTTCTATGACGACAGCTGGATCGGCGTGGAGCCATACGGGCCGTACTTTGCGGAGTTTGGGCTGGACGGCATTGTCAAGTGCGTGTTCGGCGGGTATGAGACGCGCCTGTGCGCGAATGTGCCGCATGTGGCGACGCGAGAGATCCGGCTGCACCCGTACCTGTTCCCGACCGGCCTGAAGGGCGAGGCGACGTTCGCGCCCGGCGGCGACCCGACGAAGGACCTGCGCGGGTACTGGCTGCACGTGCGCCGCGCGCTGCTGCGCCAGCCGGTGGACCGTATCGGCCTGGGTGGATACCTGCACCTGGTGGAGCCGTTCCCCGATTTCATACAGGCGGTGGCGGAGCTGTCCGATGCGTTCCGCGCGCTGAAGGCGCTGCACCAGGGAGGTGCGCCGGAGACGCTGCCCGGCAAGGTGGGCGTGCTGACCGAATGGGGGGCGATGCGCCCGTGGAGTACGTCCGGCCACCTGCACGAGCACCCTGAAGTGGACTTGACCAACGTGCTGGAAGCGCTCTCCGGCCTGCCTGTGGATGTGACGTTCCTGTCGCTTGCGGATGTGCGCGAAAATGGCGTGCCCGAAGGTGTCTCCGTGCTGATCAATGCCGGATGGCCCGGCAGCGCGTGGAGCGGCGGCGACATCTGGCGCGATGCGGAGCTGGTCGCCCGGCTGACCGAGTGGGTGCACAAGGGCGGGGGACTGGTGGGCGTTCGCGAGCCGTCGTCGGTGGCGGGCGCTGCCGAGCCGTTCGCGCTGGGGCACATCTTCGGCGTGGGGCGCGACGATGGCCGCCGCAAGTGCCTGGGCAAGATGCCTGTAAACCCCAAGCACGATGATTTTATTTGCGCCGATGGCCCGGAAGGCCTTGTGCCGCTGACCGATGTGTATGTCTCCGCGCCCGATGTGCGCGTGCTCTACGCCGAGGAAGGCGTGCCGACGCTGTGTGCCCGCCCCTTTGGCCAGGGTCGCGCGGTCTACCTCTCCGGCTACCGATTCTCGCTCCGCGCCGCGCGCCTCTTGCTGCGCGCGCTGTGCTACGCGGGCCATATGGAGGATGACCTGCACCGCCTGACCTGCCCCAACCCCATGGTCGAAATTGCCCGCTTCCCGGGCACGGATGTGCTGCTCAACAACACCGGCGCGCCGCAGGAAGTGCGGCTGCCGGGGAGCGAGGATGTGGTAAAGCTGGCGCCGTGGGCGCAGGTGGCGTGGCAAAGGTGATGTAAGAGGATACGGAAAACGCCGGGGAGCACCAGCTCCCTGGCGTTTATTCTAAAAACGTTACATGAATGGAATCATCGTCATAAAATGTGGCTGCTTCAGCGAATGTTTCAAGGATTTTTTCGAGGTAATCTTGCGGGCAGGCATGTACTGCCCCAAGGTTCACAAACGTTATGTCCGCGGGCGAATCCATGAAACCGGTGAGACAGTCCCACAGCGCGTCAAGATTCTTGCCATAGAACGAGGGAAAGCCAAGGGTTTCCTGCAATGTCCGGTGAATGTCCATGATGGTGTCGCATTGACTTAGATCGATTTTTGCAATGAGCATACAGCCTCCTAATATACTTCTGGAAACATCATATAATGGTCGTATATCACAAACATTGCACCATCACTGCTGTACAGTTCCGCAGGCACGCGCTTTTCCCCTGGTGATTTCTTCTTTCTTTTCGCCAGAAATTGGGGTATACTCTTGCTACGATGAGAACAAGCGGAGGTGCGATATGGGGTATCGTGATACATATGAGCAGTGGAAGCGCGAGTTTGCCAGCGACGCGTGGGTGCAGGCGGAGCTGGCTGCCATTGCGAATGATGAGAAAGAAATGGAAGACCGGTTTTATACGGAGCTGTCGTTCGGTACGGCGGGCATGCGCGGCGTGCTGGGCGCGGGCAGCAACCGGATGAACGTGTACAACGTGCGCCGGGCCACAAAGGGCCTGGCCGACTATATCCTGGCGCTGCCGGGCGCGGCGCAGCGCGGCGTGGTGGTGGCGTGCGACTCGCGGCGGATGTCGCCGGAGTTTGCCAAGGAGACGGCGCTGGTGCTGGCGGCAAGTGGCGTGAAGGCGCTGCTGTTCCCGTCGCTCCGGCCGGTGCCGGTGCTGTCCTTCGCGGTGCGGCACCTGGGCGCGGTCGCGGGCGTGGTCATCACCGCCAGCCACAACCCGCCGCAGTACAATGGCTACAAGGTCTACTGGGAGGACGGCGCGCAGATGCCGCCCGAGCGCGCGGATGAAGTCCTCGCACTGATCCGCGCAAAAGAATTTTCCCAGTGTCTGCCGATGGACGAGGCCGAGGCGCTTGAAAAAGGCCTGCTGGAATACGTGCCCGAGGAAGTGGACGACGCGTATGTGCAGCGGGTTAAGACGCTGTGCGTGCAGCCGGCGCTGCTGCGTGAGCACGGGCATGACCTGAAAATCGTCTACACGCCGCTGCACGGCTCAGGCAACCTGCCGGTGCGCCGTGTGCTGAAGGAAGTGGGCGTCGCAAACCTGCTGGTGGTGCCCGAGCAGGAATCGCCCGACGGCGACTTTCCCACCATCAAGGTGCCCAACCCCGAGGAGCCCGACACCTTCCGCATGGCGATTGAGCTGGCCGACCGCGAGGGCGCGGACGCGTGCTTCGCCACCGACCCGGACTGTGACCGGCTGGGCGTCGCCACGCGCGGCCCGGATGGCAAGTTCATTCTGCTGACCGGCAACCAGATCGGCTGCCTGCTGCTGCACTACATCCTGGAGAGCCGGGCGAAGATGGGCACGCTGCCGAAAAACGGCGTGGCGGTGAAATCCGTTGTCTCCACGGAGCTGGCGCGCACAATCGCGGAAGATTACGGCGTGGCGATGATTGACACGCTGACCGGCTTTAAGTTCATCGCCGAGCAGATTCAGCACTTTGAGGAGACGGGTGAGCACACGTTCCTGTTCGGCTTTGAGGAGTCGTATGGATTCCTTTCATCCACGTTCGTACGCGACAAGGATGCCGTCAACGCGTCGCTGCTGGTAACGGAGCTGGTGCTCAGCCTCAAGCAGCAGGGCAAGACGCTCTGGGACAAGCTGGAGGAGATCCGCGCGCGCTACGGCTACACGGTGGAGCGTGTCGTCTCCGTGACGCTGCCGGGCAAGGACGGCCTTGTGCGCATGGGTGAAATCATGCACAGTCTGCGGGAGCGGCCGCCGGTGGCGCTCTCCGGCCTGCATGTGCTGGCCGTGCGCGACTTCAAAACCGGCCTGCGTACCGATGCGGCGGGCAGCACCCAGATGGGCCTGCCGCCGTCCGACGTGCTGTACTATGAATTGGAAAACCGCTGCTGGATCTGCGTGCGGCCCTCGGGCACGGAGCCGAAGATCAAGCTGTATGTGAATACCTGCGCCACATCCCAGGAGGCCGCGGAGAAGCTAGCCCAGGATATCCGTACCGCTGCGGAGGCGCTGCTGAAATGACAAAGGGGCGCGCATGGGTCTTCCTGGCATTGCTGCTGGCCCTGATGGGCATCTTTGCGCTGTCCCTGGCGGAGGAGGCCCCTGCCATAAGGCCGGTGGCCAAGTACATCGGCGTCGCGCAGCAGGGCGTCAGCATCCGCACGGAGATGCGCCAGGATGCACAGGCCGTCGGCTTCTACAGCCAGGGGGACTCTGTTCGCATCGTTTCCTACGAGCCGTCCTGGCTGGAAGTGATCAAGACCAAGGCGGACGGCAGCTATGTGACCGGCTACATCCTGCGCCATACGGTGGACGATGTGATCTCCATCGGCGAGCAGCCGTTGCCCTATGGCGCGACACCGGCTGTCTACACCGCCGTGATCACCCAGGAAACGCCGCTGCGCGATGCGCCGGATGACGGCGCTAAAACCCTCTTCACGCTGACCGAGGGCTCGCGCATGGCCATCCTCTCCATAGAGAACGGCTGGGCCAAGGTGATTTATTGGCGGCAATACGCGTACTTTTACTTAGGCGCGGCAGCGGACCTGACCCCCATATATGACAGCGAGACCGCCACCGAGGGGGATGCCGTCACCGCGTTTATTTCCTTCTACCGCATTGACTCGCAGGGACTGAACCCCAACCGGATGGTGAACATCAAGAAGGCGTGCGAGTACATCAGCATCACGCTGGCCCCGGGCGAGCGCTTCGCCTTTGACAGTGTGGCCGGGCCGTACCGCGGTGCGCGGGGGTATCTGGAAGGCCTGTCTTTCTTCGAGGGGGAGACGGTACCCAGCTACGGCGGCGGCGTGTGTCAGGTTTCCTCCACCATGTACAACGCGCTGATCGCGGTGCCCCATGGCATTGAGGTGATCTACCGCCGCGCGCACGGGCCTAGTGGGGCCACCTACCTTCCGCACGGTGTGGACGCGGCGGTCGGCGGGACATCGCTGGACCTGATTTTTCGCAATACGTATGACTTTCCGGTGCGGATTGACGCCAGCGCGCATGACGGTGTGCTGCTCATCGAGCTGCTTCGGGGACGGGAGGACGCGTGAACCGGTTTATTGAGTGGATCAAGGCGTTCAACGCCGAGTGGAATGACCTGCCCCGAAGGCTTCTGTGGATTGTGATCATGATCGGCTGCCTGTATGTGGTCCTGATCGCGCTGCCGTATGTGTTTCCGTTTGTGCTGGCCGCCGTCTTTGCCTGGATCATCAATCCGGCGGTGACAGCGGTCGCGCGGCTTTTTGGCAACAAGAAAGCTGCGCGGAGCATTGCCTCGATCGTGTTCGTGGTGCTGCTGGCGAGCCTGGTCATCACGCTGACGCTGCTGCTGGTGGGCCGTATCTTTGAGGAAGCGCGGGCGCTGACCATCGCGCTGCCCAGCTGGGTGGGCACGGCCTCCAGGGATGTGATCACCTGGTTTGAGGGACTGAACCTGGACTGGCTGGAGAGCGCCGGGGTGATGCGCGATACGATTACCGACACCGTGATGCGCATGCTCTCGGACCTGACCAGCATGCTCAGTTCCACCGCCACGCGCATTGCCTCCACGGCTGCGCGCATCGCGTGGCAGGCGATGGGCTTCTTGCCGCAGGCCATCGTATTTATTGTGCTGACGCTCATGGGCACCTACTACATGAGTGCCGACAAGGAGCGCATCTTCGCGTTTCTCAAGGGGCTGCTCCCGGAGAAGCACCGCGTACGCTCCAACATGTACCGTGCGGGCATTCTGCGCGCCGTGCTGGCGCAGCTTCGGGCCGCGATGATCATGCTGCTGGTGACCTTTGGGGAGTTATCGATCGGCTTCCTGGCAATGGGGATGGACTATGCCGTGCTCCTCGCACTGATCATCGCCGTGCTGGACGCGCTGCCCGTGATTGGCGCAGGCCTGTTCCTGATCCCGATGACCATCTACGGCATCGCCACCGGCAATCTGGTCCTGGCCGTCGGCTCGGGCCTGATCTACGTGACGACCATCGTCGTGCGCCAGCTGATGGAACCCCGCCTGATTGGCCGCCAGCTCGGCCTCTACCCCCTTGCCACCATGATGGCCATGTACGCTGGCCTGCACGCGCTAGGCTTCCTGGGCATGCTGATCGGCCCGGCCATGCTCCTGCTATGCCGCGTGGCGCTGACCGCCGATACGGGCGGGGAAGTCGCGCCGGTGGTGCCGGTGGTGGAGGTAAGTACGACGGCGAAAAAGAAGGGGAAACGCTAGGGGACTTTGTCCCCTAGAACCCCTACCAAAGGGGCATTGCCCCTTTGGAATCCCAATCTCGCCTGCGGGCGGGGAGGTTGCTATCGATGCGAATCAACGCACAGGAACACCTAGACAGGATTACGGCGCCGGACCGGGAGATTTGGGCTGCCGGGGTTTTGTTTGCCGGGATTGATGAGGCTGGGCGCGGACCGCTTGCTGGGCCTGTTTCGGCAGGGTGCGCGGTGATGCCCATGGAGCCGCTGATTCCTGGGGTGAATGATTCCAAGAAGCTGAGCGAGGCCGCCCGGGAGGCGCTTTATGAGCGCATCCTGGAGGTGGCCCTTTTTGCGCAGGTGGGCTTTGCCTCCGTGGAGGAGATTGACCGCCTCAACATTCTGGAGGCGACGCGGCTGGCGATGGCCCGCGCCGCCGAGGGCGCGCCATGCGGGCTGTTTCTGTTGGATGCTATGGAGGGCGTGGTCCTGCCCGGTGAGGTGCGCTCCATCATTCATGGGGATGCGGTCTGCTACTCGATTGCCGCCGCTTCCATATTGGCCAAGGTTGCCCGTGACCGGCTGATGGACGCGCTGGATGCGGAGTTTCCTGTTTATGGCTTTGCGGCGCACAAGGGCTATGGAACGGCTAGGCACATCGCGGCGCTGCGCGAACACGGTCCCTGCCCGGCGCACCGGGCGCTGTTTGTGCGCAAGTTTGTGTGAGCGGCGTGACTTCCCGCAAGGCGGGCGCGGATGCGGAGGAACTGGCGGCGCGCTTCCTGGTCCGGGAGGGTTTTGAGGTTCTGGCGCGGAATTACACGGTGCGGGGCGCGGAGGTGGACATCATCGCCAGAGAGGGCGATTTTGTTGTGTTTGTGGAGGTTAAGTGCCGAAAAGGTATGCGTTTTGGTTCCGCAAGGGAGGGCGTATCGCTTGCGAAGCAGCGGCGGATATCGCTGGGCGCGCTCTATTGGCTACAGGAAAACGGGCTGCCGGACGCGAATGTACGCTTTGACATTGTCGAGGTGACGCCCCTGGGTGTCGCCCTTTTGCGGGGTGCGTTTGAGTATATTGGATGATTTTGGCTATTTATGGAAGCATACGCGCCCTTCTTGCGTCAAATGATTATTATATGAAAGAAAAATGGAGGCCCCGAATGCGCCGAGTACTTGTGATCCTTTGCGTTATGATGCTGATGCTGTGCGCCGTGAGCGCGGCCGCGGAAGAAAACCTGCTGGTCAACGGTGGGTTTGAGGACGCGGTGGACGGCTGGCCCATGGGCTGGGAGGAAGACGCGTGGCTGCACGATGTGGGCATCACGTACCTGGAGCTGCGTGAGAGCGGGCACGACGGCGGCATGTGCGCGCTGGTGGAGAATGTCTCCTCCAACGACGCGCGCTTTGTGCAGCAGGTGGCCGTTGACCCGGGCACGACCTATCGGCTGGCCGGCTGGGTGAAGGCCGAGGGCTGTGACCCTGCCAAGGCCGGCGCGAGCATCTCGGTGATCAACAGCTACAGCACCCTGCCCAGCGTCTACGACACAGACGGCCAATGGGTGCTGCTGGAGTGCTACTTCCGCACCACCGCAAACCAGACCGCGCTGGACATCGGCGCGCGCCTGGGCGGCTACGGCGCGGACTCCGCGGGCAAGGCGTGGTTTGACGACCTGTCGCTGACGCGCGTGGACACCGTGCCCACCGGCGCGACGGTGATCGATCTATCCGAATACAACGGCGTGGTGCAGCAGTCGCAGAACATCAGCGATGTGCCCAAGGAAGCGGGCATCAGCATGGCGATGTGGCTGGCGGCGTTCGCGGCGGTGATACTCCTGCTATGGCTGGCGCGCGTGCACGGCGTGCCGATGCCGGGCGTGGTGTTCTTCCTGTTGCTGGCACTGGCGGCGCTGCTGCGCATCTACCTGATGGCCACGCAGCCCGGCTATACGTCGGACATGGCGTGCTTCTATTCGTGGAGCCTTCGCATGGCGGATGTTGGCCCGGCCGCATTCTACACGCCGGATCTGTTCTGCGACTACCCGCCGGGATACATGCTGCTGCTGTGGGTTACCGGCGGCCTGCTGAAGCTCACCGGCGCGGGCCTTTATACGGAGATCGGGCGCATCATTGTCAAGCTGATGCCGATGCTGGCTGACCTTTCCATCATGGCGCTGCTCTTCACCTACGGGCGGAGACGCTTGGGCGACGTGCCCGCGCTGCTGATCGCGGCGCTGTACGCGCTAAGCCCGGCGGTGCTGATTGACGGCGCTGTGTGGGGCCAAGTGGATGCCGTGCTCGCGCTGGGGCTGGTCATCACGGTGATGCTGGCATCGGATGGCAAATGGATGGCCGCGCTGCCCGTATTTGCGGTGACGGCGCTAATGAAGCCGCAGGCGCTGATGGCCGCGCCGCTGGGGCTGATGGCGCTGGTGTTTGACTGCGTGCATAGCAAGGACCGGAAGAAGACCCTCACGCACGCCGGTTTTGGCGCGCTGATCTCCATAGGCGTCGCGGCGGTGATGCTGCTGCCGTTTGTCATCAACGAGCCCAAGCCGCTTACGTGGATCATTGGCCAATACAGCTCGGTGCTGGGTTCCTACGAATACGCCACCGTCAACACCGCCAATTTCTATTACCTGCTGGGCGCGAACTGGATGCCGCTGTCACAGACCATCGCGGGCATCAGCTACGCGACGCTCGGCACGATCCTGACGGCCGTTTCGGTCGCGCTGGTGCTGGGCCTGTACATCTGGCGCGGCAGCCTGCGCCGCCTGCCGTACTTCGGCGCGCTGATGTACATTGCGCTATACGTTCTGGGCATGAAGATGCACGAGCGCTACCTGTTCCCGGCGCTGGCGCTGCTGCTGGTAGCATACCTGCAAGAGCGCGACCGGCGGCATCTGTGGCTGTTTGCGGGCTTTTCAGTGACGTTGTTCCTCAATTGCGCGATTGTGCTGCGCGACACGCATCTGCCGCTGGGGCATGGCTTTGCCGCGTGCGTGCTGGCGGTAGCGAATATCGCGCTGCTTGGCGTCGCGGTGTGGACGGCGCTGGCGAAGGAGCCGAAAGCCATCGCAGTGCCTGAGCCGGACCGAACCCCTGCCGACCGCCTGCCCGCACTGAACGGCCGCACGCCCAGGCTGGATCTTCGCGGGATCGACTGGGCACTGATGCTGGGCCTAACCGCCCTATACGCGGTGGTTGCCTTCGTGGGCCTTGGCTCCACCAAAGCCCCGCAGACGGCGTGGACAAGCACCGGCGCAAGCGAGACCGTCGTGTTCGACCTGGGCGAGGTGAAGCAGTTCAAGATGCTGTACTTCGGTGGCATTTCCAACCGGAACTTCTATGTGGAGCTGTCGGACGACGGCGAGGCGTGGCAGGATGGGATGGAAGCGGCGCTGAGCGCCGGGGATTGCTTCCGTTGGCAGTATTTGTGCAGTATGACATGGAGCAACGATGACGGGCGCAATGTCTCCACCAAGTATCCACTGGGGCTATCCGCGCGGTACGTGCGAATTGCGCCGGTTAGCCCGGCGGTAACGGTCATGGAGGTCGCGTTCCAGGACTTTGAGGGGAACATTTTGCCTGTAGTTTCGGCGGTGAGCGACGGCGCGCGGCTGGAGAACGGCAGCGACCCGAACCTGCTGATTGACGAGCAGGACACCGTGCCCACCGCGCCCAGCTACTACAACGGCATGTACTTCGACGAGATATACCACGCGCGCACCGGCTATGAGACGATCCACAGCCTGGTCACCTACGAGACGACGCACCCGGCGCTGGGCAAGGTATTTATCATGTGGAGCATCCAGCTCTTCGGCATGACGCCGTTTGGCTGGCGGTTTGCGGGGGCGCTCGCGGGTGTGCTGATGGTGCCGCTGATGGACCTGCTGGGCATGCTGCTGTTCAAAAAGACGCGCTACGGGCTGCTTGCGGCGTTTGTGATGGCGTTTGACCTGATGCACCTGACGCAGACGCGCATCGCGACGATCGACAGCTTTGCGGTGCTGTTCATCCTGCTGATGTACCTGTGCATGTTCCGCTACCTACAAATGAGCTTCTTCCGTGACGGGTGGCGCCCGCTGATCCCGCTGGGCCTGGCCGGCCTGTTCATGGGCCTGGGCTGCGCCAGCAAGTGGACGTGCATCTATGCGGGCGCCGGCCTGGCGGTGCTGTTCCTGTGGTCGATGGTGCGGCATTTCCTGGACTGGCGCGCGGGCATGGATGCCGGGGGCGAGCATGCCGAGCGTGTCAAGAACTATGCGCGCACCATGGCGGTGACAATCGCCTTCTGCGGGGTGTGCTTCCTTATCATCCCTGCGGCGATCTATTACTTCAGCTACGGCCCGCACTTTGCCTGGGAGGGCGGCCTAACCTGGGCACGCTTCTGGCGTACGCAGGAGAACATGTTCAACTACCACGCAACCCTGGTGGACAATCATTCGTTCAAGTCCCCGTGGTACGAGTGGCCGCTGATCCTCAAGCCCATGTACTACTTCAACGGCAAACCTTACGTCGAGCCAGGCAATGTCTCCACGATCATGGCGCTGGGCAACCCAGCCGTCTGGTGGGTGGGCTTCTTCGCCTTCCTATACGTTGCATACCGCTGGCTGGCCCCGTACCTGCGCGGCGCGCGCCAAACCGACCCGCGCCTTGCGATGCTGCTCCTGGCCTTCGCCGCGCAGTTCGTCCCCTGGATGCTCGTACCCCGCTCGATGTTCATCTACCATTACTTCGGCAGCCTGCCCTTCGTGATGCTGTCGATCGCCTACGCCCTGGAGCAGCTCCACCTGAAGCGCCCCGCGATGGCCAACCGCGTCCAAATCGGCTACATGGCCGTGGTCTTCGTGCTCTTCGTTGCCTTCTACCCGGTCGCCACCGGCACGCAAGTCCCCACCGCCTGGGCGAACGCCGTCAACTGGCTGGGCTTCCTGAAGCTACCGGGCTGGCAGTTCCGGGGGTGGCTGTACTACTGACGGGGGAGGGGACGGGGGGGGGAACGGGGGGGGGGGGGGGGGGGCGGGCCGCGCCCCGCGCCCCCAGCCCCACCCGGCCGACAGCCCCGAGCGCGAGCGGGGCGGCGGGGTGGAGAAAACAAGATAGATAAGTAATACG
>JAVBQK010000163.1:0-10104 GCA_031549105.1 Eubacteriales bacterium | reverse complement strand
CCGCCATCGGCGCGGTTTCCAGAAAGCTGCTTTACACCATCTTCGCTATCCTCAAGTCCGGCCAGCAGTATATCCCTCAAATCCGTGCGTCCGAGCGTTTTCTCCCTTCAACCCCCTCTTGACGTTTCATAGCTGGTCTTGTTCAATGCCGTCGATTTTGGGGAACAATCCGGAAAACCTCCATTCGCGGCGAAAGGCGGAGGGTGATGTACCCCACAGGCGCCGGAAGGCGCGCGTGAATACCTCGGGCGACTGGTACTGGTAGCGCAGCGCGACATCCACCACGCGCGCGTCGCCCGTGAGTAGCGCGCGGGCAGCCTGCGTAAGCCGCCTGCGATCCACATAATCCTTGACGCCCAGGCGCAGCGCATAGCGGAACACCTTTTGCAGCGTCGATAACGAGCAGAAGCACGCCCGCGCGATCTCTTCCTGCTCAAGAGGCTCTTCCAGATTCGCCTCAATGTAGGCCAGCGCGTCCGCCAGAATGCAAAACTTACTCACCGCACCTCCTCCTTTCCACCGGAATGGGCCGTGCACGACCACAGTTTTATTATAACCTTTTTCTGCGCGGGCGTCTTGATGATTTGGGTAAGGATTGCGCACACGGCGGAAACACGGTATACTAATGCGCGGTATACAGGAGGCGAGTACAATGCACAAACGACAGAGCGCGATTCGCGCGGCATTCCCGCACACCCTTCCGGTGATGACGGGGTATCTTTTTCTAGGCATGGCATTCGGTATTCTGCTTGCGAGCAAGGGCTACGACGCGCTGTGGGCGCTGCTGATGAGCGTGTTTGTCTTCGCCGGGTCGATGCAGTTCGTTGCGGTGGGGCTGCTGGCCGGCGGCTTTCAGCCGCTCGCGGCGCTGTTTCTGGCGCTGATGGTCAACGCCCGGCACATCTTTTACGGCATCGCGATGCTGGAGCGCTTCAAGGGCATGGGCCGGAAACGGCCATACATGATCTTCGCGCTGACGGACGAGACGTTCTCGCTGCTTCTGTCTGCAAAAGCCCCGGAAGGCGTGGACGAGGATCGCTTCGCGCTGGCCATTGCGGCGCTGGACCAGATCTATTGGGTAACAGGATCGGTCATCGGCGGCATCATGGGAGCGGCGATTCCATTCAACACCCAGGGCATCGAGTTCGTGATGACCGCGCTGTTCGTGGTAATTTTCCTGGAGCAGTGGCAAACAGCCAAAGGCCGCGTCCCGGCGCTGATGGGCGTGCTGGTAGCGCTGATCTGCCTGGTCGTATTCGGCCCGCAGTGGTTCCTCCTGCCGACGATGGCAGCGCTGGTAATGCTGCTGCTCGCGGCGCGCGAACCCCTCACAAGGAGGCTGGACCGATGACAACCGCACAAGCCCTGATCACCATCGGCCTCATCGCCCTAGCAACGCTCTGTACGCGCGCCCTTCCGTTCATCCTGTTCCCCGCAAACAAAAAAACGCCGCCCCTGGTAACCTACCTAGGCAGCGTCCTCCCATACGCAATCATCGGCATGCTAATCGTCTACTGCCTCAAGGACACAAACCTGCTCGCCACCCCGCACGGCGCACCGGAAGCCATCGGCGTGCTGGCAGTAGCCGCCCTATACCTCTGGCGCCGCAACACCCTACTAGCCATAGCGGGCGGCACAGTGCTGTACATGGTGCTGGTGCAGGCAGTGTTCGTGTAGCTTATGAATAGAGAAAGCGGATAATGAATATAGAGGAATAAGAGAACATACAAATATAATTTTCTGTGAAGGAAGGGCTAGAGATGGGATTATATATAAAGCCAAACAAGCTTAGTATTGGAGATACCATAGCAACGGTATCTTTATCCGGCGGACGCGCTGGCGATCCACATAATGCTGAAAGGTACCTCATTGGAAAAACTCGGTTAGAAGAATTATTTGGATTAAACGTAGTAGAAATGCCAAATAGCATGAAAGGATACCAATATTTATATGAAAACCCTAAAGCTCGTGCCGAGGATTTATTGGAGGCTTTGCAAAATCCCAAGATAAAAGGCATTTTCCTAAACATGGGCGGAGACGAAGGTATACGGCTATTGCCATACATTGATTTTGATATAATTAAAAATAACCCGAAAATTTTTATTGGCTTCTCAGATGGCAATACGTTTCATCATATGTTTAGGCATGCCGGTGTTACATCGTTTTATGGTGCGAACATCCTTGCCACAATATCTGAGCCGGGCGAGCTAAACCCTTATACCATGAAATGGATACATAAAGCCTTGTTTTCAACGGAACCCATCGGTCAAATAGAACCGCCTGAAAAATGGACACCTATAAATTACGAAAATGGTACCGCCGATAAATTGGTTTGGACAAAGCATGAAGGCTATCGTGTGCATCAAGGAAAAGGAAAAGTCATGGGGCATATAATCACGGGTTGCAGCGGCCCTTTGCATTTGTTAAGAGGAACTTGTATATTCCCAAACCCCGATGAATGGAAGGATAGCGTTATCTGTCTTGAAGAAGGTATGCCTTACGGCGTGAAATTGGCAGGTCTTCATTCGATGCGTGGGTTGGCAGCGACAGGAATGTTCAGACAAGCAAAAGCGTTGGTATTGCCAAGGCTACCGGAAGATGTTGTGGATGAGGTTATTCTTAAGGTATTGCACGAAGAGGGGCTATACGACTTGCCTGTGTTCGGAGGCGTTGAATTTGCTCATTCAAACCCCATGACAGTTTTGCCTATGGGTACGGCAGCAGAAATTGATTGTGACAATAAGCTGTTTACGATTTTAGAATCTGGTGTTATCTGATTCTGTCAACAAGCATTATATCCACTGAAATAGGGTTGCATAAAAAACCCAACCCCTGCGTGAGCAGTGCCAGGTTTCCAAAGGGCAAGGCCCTTTGGTAGGGGGTCCAGGGGGACAAAGTCCCCCTGGCGTCTCTCACAACCCCGTCACACTCTCATCAACGTCCACCGCCACACCCTTCGCGTTCACCACGCGGACGCGCTCGAATGTCACGTCCTGGACGTTCCGCAGGAAGAAGCCTCGGGCTTCCATGTCGGGCAGGTCGTCCATCATCGCGGGCTTGTCGGGTTTGCCGGGCTTCATGGTGACGGTGATGTCGCTCATGGAGAGGCGGGTTACGGGCATTTCGGGCAGGCCGTAGGCGAAGCCCGCACAGGCGGTGGCGTCGGTGGCGGTGACATCGCTGATGCGCACATCGAAGATGCCGGGCGTGTCGGCGCTCACGGGGTGGGCTTTCTTGTCCTTGACATAGGGGTGTTTGCCGTCCTTGCCGCAGAAATAGTACATGTTGAAGACGAAGGGGCACATCACGCCGCGCATCAGGATGTGACTGATGGAGAGGTTCTCCACCCGGCCGCCGCGCTTCCGGCGTGTCTTGAGGCGTATGCCCCGGTCGGTACCCTCGAAAATGCAGCCGGTCACCTGTACGTTTCGTATACCGCCGGACATCTCGCTGCCGATGACCAGGCCGCCGTGCCCGTTGAGCATGTGGCAGTTGGCGATCAGGATGTTCTCACACGGGCGGGGATGGGGCGTATCCTCGGTGCCGGACTTGATGGCGATGCAGTCGTCGCCCACATCGATCAGACAGTCCAGGATGCGCACGTTGCGGGAGGCGTTGGGGTTGATGCCGTCGGTATTGGGCGAGTCCCAGGGGTTGTGGATGGTGATTCCGCGGACAACAACATCGTCGCAGTACAGCGGGTGCACGGTCCAGCTGGGGGAGTTGAGCAGCGTTATATTCTCCAGCACGACATGTTCGCAGTTGTGGAAGCATACCAGAAAGGGCCTCTGGCGCTGCAACGTATCTTCGCGGACAGCCCGCCACCACAGGTAGCCGTTGCCGTCCAGCGTGCCAAAACCGGTGACGCGCACATTGCGCGCACCTTCGGCGAAAATCAGCGGCATCGCCGCCTCGCCCGCGATCCCTTCAAATTCCAGGTTTATGCTGAGGTATCCGTCCGGCTCGGGGAAGAAGCGGATGACACAGCCGCTATCCAGCGAGAGCGTCATGTCGCTGTACAGCTGGATGGAATGCGTGTAGAACTCGCCCGCGGGTACCTCCAGCGTGCCGCCGCCCATGCGCCGCAGCGCGTCGATTGCTGCGCGGAATGCCTCGGTCCAGTCCACACCGCGCGCAAAGGAGCGGTAGTCCAATAGGTTCATCGTAAGTCTCCTCCCATCATTGGTTACACAAGAACACCGGACGCAACGCCTTCATAGCCTGTGAGCAGCGGCGTGTTGACCGCGCGCGCCTTGACCGTCACGCGCGCACCGTCGAAGGCGATCAGCATCGCCATGCCGCACGGCGTATCTCCGATCAGGTGCGCGTACACATGCAGCGTTTCCGGCGCGATGAAACCGCCGGAAACCAGGCATGGCTCGCCGTTTCCGGGGAACGTGCCTGCTTGCAGCTCGCCCATGCCAAAGCCCAGCGTGCATTCCCCGCTGTTATTCTCGTAGCGAAGTATGCCACGCTCCACCTCAAGCCAGCGAAGGCCGAGTGGGTTTTCATCAAAGCGGTAGCGGCCTGTGGGCCACGCTTCCAGCGCGGGATCGTTTGCCACGGGCTTCATCGCCAGCGACGCGATGCGCGCATCCAGCGCGGCCAGCTCTTCCGCAGTGTCCGCCGCCTCGCTGTCCTTGAGCGCAGGCAGGATAATCTCCCATAGTGCGTCCCAGATGATCTGCATGCCGCCGGGTTCCAGCTGTGTGTCGGCCGTGGTGCAGAGGATGAAATCATAATCCGGCAGGCAGATAGCCAGCTGTCCGCCCATGCCGTACATGGCAAAGCCGTTGTGGCGCATGCGCCAGAACTGATAACCGTAGCCGAAGCGCTCCTCGCAGGCGGGTTGCATCGGCGTCGCGATCTGCGCAGCGGTTGCCTCGCGCAGGTAGTCGGCCGGGATTACGTCCTCGCCGCCGCGCATGCAGCACAGCGCCAGCCGCGCAATGTTTTCTGTCGTGGTAATCAGGCCGGTGCCGCCCTGGCACACGCCGGTCGGGTCGGCGAGCCAGCGCACCTCACCGGTGCAGCCCAGCGGTTGGAACAGCCTCTCCACAGCGAAGTCGCGCGCGCTTTTGCCGGTCAGGCGCTGCACCAGTGCGGCGAGCGTATGCGAGGAGGACGTGTCGTAGGCGAAGACCGCGCCGGGGTCGTTCGTCGGCGGTACAGTGAAAAACGTCCGCGTCCAGTCGTCGTCATCGATCAGTTTGTAGGTAGTGAACTTGTGCGCCGTTGCCATGCGCAGCATATCCCGGATGGTCATACGGAGGATGCGGTCCGAAACCGCCTCCGGCAATTTGTCCGGGAAATACTGCGCGATGGGATCGTCCAGCGATAGCTTGCCCTCCGCGGCCAGAATGCCGATCAAAAGCGAGGTGACGCTCTTGCTCACGGAGAACATGCGGTGGGGGATTTCCGCGGTGAAAGGCTTCCAATAGCCCTCGGCCACCGTTTTGCCGCCACGGATCATCAGGAAGCTGTGCATGGGGATCGCACGGTCTTCCAGGTAGTCAAGAAAGCGCAGAATACTCCGCGCGGGTATGCCGCTTGGCATAGTTCCTCCTTTGTGGCCGGCCGTCATTCCGCCATCTGGGCCTTGTATTTCTCGTGCGCCAGGCGCACCAACGACTTGTCCTGCGTGTAGGTGATCATGTCCAGCGCGACCGTTACCGGGTACCAGCCGCCGTCGGAGAAGCCCTGTTCAAACGCGATACGGAAGCGGGGCTCTTCGGCGTGCATCGTGTACCACATGATGCGGTTGCACACCGGCGTGCTCCGTGTCTGCGAATAGAACTCATAGTTCGTCTCGCCCACCGCTTCCAGGATATTGGCGGCAATCCCCGCTTCTGACAGGACGCGGTCAATGGCCACCTCCTGCTGCGGTTTGTTCCCGCGCACCACGCCCTTGGGCAACACCCACTCGCCTTTGTCGTTCTTTAGCAGAAATACCTGGTCCCCGTGAAAGACGACCCCGCCCGCGCACTTGCGAAACAGCATGCGGTTTCCTCCCTTCGGTTATTCCTCAATATCATTTTACAGGACACGGCAATCAAATGCAAGGGCTGCGTTGGGAGAACGGGTGCGGCCTCCGGCGACCCAAGGGCTCTGCCCTTGGGAAACCCGCCTAAGGGCGCTGCCCTTAGGAATCCCGGGAAGGGCTTCGCCCTTTCCAAACCCATGTTGCGCTCACGCGCGGGTGGGGCTGGGGGATTATGCCAAGTCCAAACCCCAACCCCTGCGTGAGCAGTGTTGGGTTTCCAAAGGGCGAGGCCCTTTGGCGAGGGGTCCAGGGGAGCAGCGCTCCCCTGGCGTCCCTTTCGCGCCCAATCCCCTTGATTTGATTGACTGAAATCCCTTCTTGGGATATACTATCCTCTATCGTTTCCGGTTTCCTTACCATTTATTAGGGGGAGGTCATTTTATGGAGGATTCAAAGTCCGTGCGCAGCAATTTTATCTGGGACTTTGTCCAGCAGGATCTGGACGCCGGACGTTGTCAGTCCGTGCATACGCGCCTTCCGCCTGAACCCAACGGCTGGCTGCATATCGGCCATGCGAAGAACATCTACGTGAACGCGGGCACCGCAGAGCGCTTCGGCGGTCTGTGCAACCTGCGCTTTGATGATACCAACCCGGCGAAGGAAGAGCAGGAGTTTGTCGATGGCATCCAGGCGGACATCCGCTGGCTGGGCTATGACTGGAACGGCGGGCTGTTCTTTGGATCGAGCTATTTTGACGAGTGCTATGAGCTGGCGGAGAAGCTGATTCGAGACGGCAACGCGTATGTCTGCGATCTACCGCAGGAGGAGATGCGCCGCATGCGGGGCACGCTGACGCAGCCGGGGCAGAACAGCCCGTACCGGGATCGCTCTGTGGAGGAGAACCTGGACCTGTTCCGCCGGATGCGCGCGGGCGAGTACCCCAACGGCGCGCGCGTGCTCCGCGCAAAGCTGGACATGGCGTCGCCTAACATCAACATGCGCGACCCCGCGCTGTACCGCATCCTGCATATGCCCCATCACCAGACGGGGGACAAGTGGTGCATCTACCCGATGTACGACTTTGCGCACCCGATCCAGGACGCGCTGGAAGGCATCACGCACTCGATGTGCTCGCTGGAGTATGAGGCGCACCGCCCGCTGTACGACTGGGTGGTAGAGGTCTGCGGATTCCCGAACCATCCGCGCCAGATTGAGTACGCGCGGCTGAACCTGACCCGCACCGTGATGAGCAAGCGGTATCTCCGCAAGCTGGTGGAGGAAGGCTACGTGCGCGGATGGGACGACCCCCGCATGCCCACGCTGGCGGGCCTGCGCCGCCGGGGGTATACAAAAGAGGCAATCCGCGACTTCATTGAGCGCGCGGGCGTTGCCAAGGCCGATTCGGTCGTGGACCTGGCGCTGCTGGAGCACTGCATCCGGGAGCACCTGGGCGAGGTTGCCCCGCGCGCGATGGCGGTGCTGCGCCCGCTGAAGGTGACGATCACCAACTGGCCCGAAGGGGAGACGAAGGCGCTCACACTGGAGAATCATCCCGCGCACCCGGAGATGGGTACGCATGAGGCGCGGTTTGGGCGCACGCTGTATATTGAGCAGGAAGACTTCATGGAAAACCCCACGGGCAAGTTCTTCCGCATGAAGCCGGGCGGAGAGGTGCGGCTCAAGGGCGCGTACATTGTCCGCTGCGATGAAGTGGTCAAGGACGAAGCCGGAAACGTCGTCGAAGTGCGCTGCACAGCCGACCTGACGAGCCTCTCGTGCTCCGAGGGCGCGGGCCGCAAGGTCAAGGGCACGCTGCACTGGGTGAACGCGGACGACGCCGTTCCATTCGAAGCCAGGCTGTATGAACCGCTGCTGCGGGACGAGGACGCCATCGAGGAGGAAGCCGAGGGAGACGAAGCCGTCCCGGATAAGAAGGACTTCATCGCCCGCCTGAACCCTAACTCGATCACCGTGCTGACCGGCTGCATGGCCGAACCGTGGCTCACCGATGCCAAGGACGGCGATAAGTTCCAGTTCCTGCGCCTGGGCTATTTCTGCAAGGACCAGGACGGCTTTGTGTTTAACCGCGTGGTGGAGCTGAAGGACAGCTTCAAGCCCGCTGCGAAATAACCCATTTGTCTACACGAGAAGGAGTGTTGTTCCCTATGAAAGTCCGTACCCGTTTCGCGCCCAGCCCCACGGGCTACATGCACATCGGCGGCATGCGCACGGCGCTGTACGCGTACCTGTACGCCCGCCGGATGGGCGGCACGTTTATCCTGCGTATAGAGGATACCGACCAGGAGCGCGAGGTACCCGGCGCGCTGGAGAAGATTTATGAGGCGCTGCAACTGGGCGGCCTGACCTATGACGAAGGCCCCGGTGTCGGCGGCGATTTCGGGCCGTACATCCAGTCCGAGCGCAAGCCGCTCTACGCGCCCTACGCGTGGGAGTTGGTCGAGAAGGGCGGAGCGTATCCGTGCTTCTGCACCCGGGAGCGCCTGGACGAGGCGCGGCGTGAGTATGAGGCGCGCGGCGAGACGTTCAAGTACGACAAGCACTGCATGGACATTCCGCTGGAGGAGGCCAAGCGCCGCATTGCGGCGGGCGAGCCCTACGTGATCCGCCAGAACGTGCCCACCGAGGGCAAGGCGTCGTTTGACGACGTACTCTACGGCCACATCGAAGTGGACTGCTCCACGCTGGATGACACGGTGCTGCTCAAGGCCGACGGCCTGCCCACCTACAACTTCGCCAACGTGATTGACGACCACACGATGGGCATCACCCATGTGATGCGCGGCACGGAGTATCTATCTTCCGCGCCGAAGTACAACCTGCTCTACGATTCTTTCGGCTGGGAAAAGCCGGCCTACGTGCACCTGCCCGTGGTGATGAAGGACCAGACGCGCAAGCTCTCCAAGCGTCATGGCGACCCGACATTTGAGGACCTGTTGCAGGAAGGCTACCTGTGCGAGGCCGTGATTAACTTCATCACGCTGCTGGGCTGGAGCCCGGGAAACGACCGCGAGTTCTTCACGCTCAAGGAGCTGGAGGAGGTATTCGACCTCAAGGGCATCAACAAGGCCCCGGCGATCTTCGACAAGGACAAGCTGACGTGGATGAACAGCGAGTACATCCGCAAGATGCCGTTTGACGATTATCTGGCGATGGCGATGCCGTGGTTCGAAAAGGCGGGCGTTGCGCAGCTGGACGTAAAGCGGCTGGCCGAGCTGATGCAGGGCCGCACCGAGGTGTTCAGCCGCATCCCCGGCATGGTGGAGTTCCTGGCCGATATGCCGGAGTACGATACGGAGCTGTACACGCACAAGAAGATGAAGACTGATCCGGAGGTCGCGGCGAAGGCACTGGCGCTCGTGCGCCCAGTTCTGGCCGCCGTCTCCGATTGGCGGGAAGCGCCGCTGCACGACGCGCTGATGGCGGCCGTCGCACAGAGTGGCATGAAAAACGGCCAGGTGCTCTGGCCGCTGCGGATCGCCATATCGGGCCTTGCCTCCACGCCCGGCGGCGCGATTGAGCTGGTCTACCTGCTCGGCAAGGAAGAGACGCTGCGCCGGGTCGATGCGGCAATCGAGAAGATAAACGGATAGATACACTGGTACTACACACGCAAAAGCCCCTCCGAATCCCTTACGGGAGGAGGGGCTTTTTACGCGCGCCTAGTTTGGTCACGCCGTGATAGCCGCGATGATAAGCGACATAAGGATGAACACCGTCGCGGCAACCTTGGTTGCCAGCGCCAGCTTGCCCTCGTAGGACTTGGCCTTATTCTTGCCAAAGAACGTTTCCGCGCCGCCACCGATCGCGCCCAGGCCCTGGCTGTTGCCCTGCTGCAAAAGTACCGTCACAATGACAATCACCGTGGAGATAACCAGCAATACGGTGCAAATTGTCTTAATAACCTCCATTGATAAACCCCCTCAACATTCCATAGCAGACGAATCATAACACGATTTGCGTTGAATTACAAGATCAAATTTTGACGAGAATGGGGAGAGGAACGGGGAACGCCAAGGGGCTCTGCCCCTTGGATCCCCGGGAAGGGCTTTGCCCTTTCCAAACCCATCTTTTCGCCTCACGGCGGGTTGGGCGGGAATAAT
>JAVBQK010000077.1:0-27445 GCA_031549105.1 Eubacteriales bacterium | reverse complement strand
GTTAGAATGCCAGCCTGTCACGCTGGAGGTCGAGGGTTCGAGCCCCTTCCGGGTCGCCATTATGCCTTGGTAGCTCAGATGGTAGAGCAGTAGACTGAAAATCTACGTGTCGGTGGTTCGATTCCGCCCCAAGGCACCAGGGATATGCGGTAGTAGCTCAGTGGTAGAGTGCCACCTTGCCAAGGTGGATGTCGCGGGTCCGAATCCCGTCTACCGCTCCAAACGGGGCAAGGGGAGGCGAAAAGCCTCCCCAATCTTTACGGCGCCATAGCCAAGCGGTAAGGCGAAGGTCTGCAAAATCTTTATCACCAGTTCGATTCTGGTTGGCGCCTCCACAAACCGGAGACCATGAGGTCGCCGGTTTTTCTATTGCGCAGTGTAGGAGGCTTGTGGTACAGTGGTGGTGCAAGGAGGTGTCACATGGCTGAACTTAAATCCTTACTCAATGTTGGCAAGGTGTTGGAGCAGGAGCTTCGGCTGATCGGCATCACAACCCCGGAGGAGCTGGCGGCTGTCGGCAGCCAGGAGGCCTTCCTGCGCATACGCCAGCATGATCCAGGCGCCTGCCTGAGCATGCTCTGCGGCATCGAGGGCGCGATTGAGGGCGTCCGCTGGCATCAGTTGCCCGCCGACAAGAAGGCTGAGCTGAAGGCATTCTACGATGATTTGCAGGGCAAATGAACGAAAGGGTCCGTGCCAAGGCACGGGCCCTCCCTTTTTATCCATGATGATTGATGCAGCAACAGCAACAGGGGCAACAACAGCACCGCCAACAGCAGGGGCAGGGGGCCAGATTGTACACGCATGTTGTGTTGCTGGTCATTGAGAACAGAGCGGTTTTTAGGCGTGCGCGGTTTTTCAGCACACACCAGCAGTTATTAGACTTGCAGCACCTGAAAGGTGACGACTGCCTTTCCCGACGCAGCGAGATCCGGCAGGTTAACGGTCAGCAACCCCGCGATAAACGTGTAGTCGGTCGTCGCCACGCCATCGATCATGATGCTGTCCGTATCCAGAGTCACAGCCAGGATATCGAGCAAGTCAGTAATCTTCACGTTGGTGAACGCCTCATCTGCGGCATTGTTCACGGTGATGGTGTACATCAGCGGGCCATCCACCCAGACTTCCTTATCGGCGGTTTTTACAACGGTGAGACCCGTAATGATCTCTGTCGTTATTGCAAGCGAACTGGTCGTCGCGGGAAGCAGCCCGTATAGACCCGATACGCTTGCAAAGTTAGTTAACGTAGTGCTAGCCATAAGAACCTCTTGTCATGAAAAATTGGCAATATGCCCATGACAATTTTATGATATGCGCGTTTCATGATATATGTTCCCTGGGTGCGATGACAATTCGTCACAAATCGTTTGATTTCAACATAAATATATAGCCGGTCGACGAATGAAAGCGCGCCCCTTGAGGGGATGCGTGAAAGGAGCTATATGGAAATCATCGATACGGCAACCGTTGCGGTCAGCACCGCGGCGGAGCTCAAGAGCATACTGGAGGGAAACAACAGCTACACAACCGTCTACCTTGCCGCCGATATCCAGATGGTGAGCGGCATTACCATCCTGGCCAGCAAAACCTCGCTGACGATTGACGGCACCTATCCCGCGGATGGGGCTGGCGTAATGCATACCCTCACGGACATGTCCACATCCAACGCGGCCGATACCATTCGCGTCAGCTCCGCCAGTAGCATCCAGCTGACGGTGCAAAACATCAACATTGTCGGCGCGAACTATTACACCCCGTTTTGTATCTATGACGGGTCGTCCTATGCTGGGACGAACGTATACTACTATAACGTGACCTATGTTGGCCCGCAGTTCGTCTACCATGCCAATGGCCTCACGCGGATAGTTGACTGCGACATCACCATTGTCAAGACGACGGGCTCGGCGTGCCAGGAGGTAGCCGAGGTATACCAGCTGGAAATCGGCGGCAATACCAGGATCGTACACACATCTACCAGCAACGCCGTTTTTTGGTTCCGGGATGGGGGCAGCTACCCGTCGCTGACAATTCTGCCGGGGGCAACTGTGACGCTTCAAACGGCCAACTATGGCATCTACACCTCCCCCGCTGTAGCGTTTACCGTATCAGCCGGGGCCAGCTTTACCGTCGCCACGCAGTATGGTTTCTTCCGCGATTCCGGGCACCAGGCATCGGCTGCGACAGTAGCGGATGGGGCGACTTTCACCCTGTCACACGCTGCAAGTTATGGATCAATTGCCTCGTTCTATTGCAACGGCGCGTTCACTGTGGGGAATGGGGCTACGCTGATCATGCAGGCCAACTACGCATCCGCAGGGCCCTTGATCCGCTTCGCGGCCAGTGCGGCCAGCTTCACGCTGAACAGCCCCAAGCGTGTGGCGCTCTACAACAGCACCGGCACCGTCTTTAGCTTTTCGAGCGCCACGCCAATTTCGATTGGCGCCAGGCAGATCAACTACTGGCTGGCCGCCGCACCCATCGCGACAGCCGGGACGCTCGCCGATCCGCCGCTGTACGCTTGGCGGAAATCCGCCGGTGCGGACACGCAAATCACCGCCAGCGCGACCAGTTCCAAGACCACGGTTTCGGCAAACAACTTCACCGCGGACGAACTGGCGGCGCTGCCCGCGCTGACCCTTTTGCAGCTGCATAGCGCGTATGAGTTCTCGGCTGGGTACCTGCCGCTGGAGGTGGGTCTGATCACCGACGATGGCTACCCGATCGAGGGAGAAACCGATCCTGGCGCGGCGGTACGCGCAAAGTACGCTACGAGCACACTGAACGGTGCGGCGGACGAAAGCGGCGCCTTTTCGCTGGAGACGCCGGATGCGATCCCGGAGACCACTTCGGTGACGGTGACAGCCAACCAAGACTTTTTGTTCACATCGGTGGTAAGGGCGGCGGTCGATGCCGGCACGCTTGAGTTGCAGCACGCTCCGGACCGTATCGAGTTCAGCCTGCAGCCGGTAGCCGTGTCTCCGGTAGTGCTGCTGGGCCGTGTGCTGTGCGATTGGTGTATCACGGTGAGTGACACCCGCGCCCGCAGCGCGCCCTGGTATCTGTATGCCACGGTCAATGGGCCGCTGTCCACGGAGGACGGCAAACACACGCTTCCGGACGCGCTTGCGTACGTAGGCGTGGCTGGAGAGATCAGCCCGCTCTGCGGCGAGTATGTGCTTGTCTATGCCGGGGAGGGAAACGCGGGCAGCGCCAAGACGACCGATGTGACCTGGGCGGAGGACAAGGGCGTGCTGCTGCAGGTGACCGGCGAGCCGTTCCATGAAGGCGCGGTCTACAGCGCCCACATTAGCTGGACGCTGTCGGAAACGCCGCTGCTATGACCGCGCGCGGAGATACTGCTCCGTCTTCTGGTAGAGGATGGTGATATCCACGGGCTTGGCGATGTGGTCGTTCATGCCGGATGCCTTGCAGTGGGCGATATCTTCGGCGAACGCGTTGGCCGTCATCGCGACGATGGGGATGCTCTTCGCGCGTGACCCGGGCAGCGCGCGGATCTTCTCCGTCGCGGTGTAGCCATCCATCACGGGCATATGGATGTCCATGTAGATCATGTCGTATTTCTCCTGCGCGGCTTCAAACTTGGAAAGCGCCGCCTCCCCGTTCTCCGCGCAGTCGATGGTGACGCCGGTTTCCTCCAGCATCGCCAGGATGATTTCGCAGTTGATCTCCACATCATCCACCAGCAGGATGGTATGGCCCGTGAAGTTATAGTCGGCGGTGTCAGCGCTGGGCGCGGAGGCCTCCGCGTCGTCAGCGCAGCATCCGGCATCGAATGTGAAGATGAACCGGCTTCCCTTTCCCTCGTCGCTCTCAACCCAGATTGAGCCGCCCATCAGTTCCACGATGCGCTTGGAGATCGCAAGGCCCAGCCCCGTGCCGCCAAACTTGCGGGAGATGCCGTTGTCCGCCTGCTCGAACGCGTGGAAAAGTTGCGCTTGCCGCTCAGGGCTGATGCCGATGCCGGTATCTTCCACGGCGATTTCCATCCGCACCGTTTCGTCTCCGCGCTCCAGTGCCCGCACAGCCAGGCGGACTGTGCCGGACGGGGGCGTGAACTTGATCGCGTTGCTCAACAGGTTATTGATCACCTGGGAGAGGCGGAACTCATCCCCGTTGATCTGTGCGGGCGTGCTTCCGTCGATATCGACGATCAGCCGCTGCATCTTTTCATCCGCGCGCGCTTGGAAAATCCCCGCGATGCTCTGCACCGTTGCCTGCAGCGAGAATGGCTCACTGGTCAGTTCCAGTTTCTGCGCCTCAATCTTGGACATGTCCAGCACATCGTTGATAACATCCAGCAGGTGCCGGGATGCCGTTTCGATCTTGCCCAGGCAGTCCTGCACCTTTTCGGGGTCTTCGCTGCCCTTGGCGATGGTGGTCATGCCGATGATCGCATTCATGGGCGTGCGGATTTCATGGCTCATGTTGGCGAGGAACGCGCTCTTGGCCAGCGACGCGGATTCGGCCAGGTCCTTGAGCTCCACCAGCCGCGTGTTCTGCGCGTTGATTTCGCCGATCATGCGGCGGTATCCGCTTACATCGGACAGTGTGATGATGGCCCCGACGACCTCTCCCCGCTCGTACATCGCGCTTTTGGCCAGCGAGTAGGTCATCAGCGTTCCCGTAGCGGTGCGGATGGAAAGCTCCGCGCCAGAGAACTCATCTTCGGGCGAGAGGAAATGGGCAAAGACATCCGCGGGCTTGCGGTCCACTACGATGTTTTCCAGTGCCTCCGTAACCTCTTCAAACGTTGTCTTTTCCAGAGTAACCGGAATGGACGGGAAGGTAGCGGAGAATGCCGGGTTTACGTTGGCAACCAGCCCTCTGCTATCAATAACAAGGAACGCGTCAGCCAGTGAGGAAAAGATGCTTGCCGCAGCGGTTCGCTTGATGTTGAAGAGACGGAACTTGACGGAGAACGCCGCGAAACTCGCGAACATCAGGAAAAAGCCAACGGGTGTCAGATCGTATTTGGCGTTGGAGAAGGTGAAAAAGAGGTTCAGAACAAACGGGGAGAGGACGCCGGGACAGGTCAGCAGGTAGACGGGCTCCTTGCGCGCGCGCTTGAGAATGAACATGAGGAAAAACCCAAAGGACAACACAAGCGCCAAATAGGAAGGAATGGCGTGCAGCATGAACAACCCGCCGCTGAGGGGGCGGAACCCGTCGTACCCCAGGATGAACTGGTGGTGAAGCGGGTTGGTCAGCAAAAAAAAGACATCCGCCACAGCGAGCCCGATAAGCGTCCGGGATACTGCGCGCGATTTGGCGAGTTTTGATTCGGAAAAATGCAGCATGTACAAAAGATGCACATAGGGAACCACACAGACGAACAGCATACGGAATGGATATAGGTATGGCATCGTTTCGGGGATGGATATCACGCCGATGCCGTTCGTCAGCGTCCAGGTGGCGACAAGGACACCCAACGCGGAGAATGTTTTCAGGTATGGATCGCGGCTGCCGGTAAACCACAGCATGCCGACAATATATGCGATAAACGCAAAAGCCAGCAGGGATAAAATGAAGAACAATACATCAAGCTGCAATGCGCTCACCGTCTTTGCAATTTTTGTTTATACGAGTTTTTTGATTATATCAGACGTTGGATCGCTGCGCAAGAGGACAAAATAGGGAGGATGCTTCTGGTTGCGCTCCCCGCGCGCCCGTGCTATCATTGCGGCACCGAGGTGATAGCGTATGAAGACTGTACTGGGCTGCATCCGGCGCGCGGACCAGGATTTTGAGATGATCCAGCAAAACGACCATGTGGCCGTAGGCGTATCCGGCGGAAAGGACAGCCTGCTGCTGCTGCGCGCGCTGGCGCTGTACAGGCTGTTTTCGCAAAAGAACTTTGAGCTGGAAGCGTTGATGCTGACGATGGGCCTGGAGCCTTTCGACACAGCAGGCGTGGAGGCGATGTGCCGGGAGATCGGCGTGCCCCTGACGATCAAGCGCACCGACATCGGCCGGGTTATCTTTGAGGAACGCAAGGAGAAGAATCCTTGCGCGCTCTGCGCAAAGATGCGGCGCGGGGCGCTTAACGAGCTGGCTGCGCAGCACGGTGCGAACAAGCTGGCGCTGGGCCACCACCGCGAGGATGTGCTGGAAACGTTCATCATGAGCCTGTTCTACGAAGGGCGGCTGCATACGTTCCATCCGGTCACCTACTTGACCAGGAGCGGCATCACGGTCATCCGCCCGATGGTCTACCTGCCGGAAAAGCACATCATCCATATGGCGCAGAAGCTTTTGCTACCTGTGGTGAAAAATCCCTGCCCGGCGGATGGCCACACGGCTCGGCAGGAGGCAAAGGACTTGCTAAAGACGCTGTCCATCGCCCACCCGAACCTGAAAGAGCTGATGCTCTCCGCGCTTCGCAACAAGGCGCAGTACGGGCTGTGGGACAAAAAGATTGTGGGCAGGCCCGAGGATATGGTATGATGGATAGAGATTTGCGCGCCCCGGTGGACGCGATGCTGCGGGATGCGCAGGGTTTTGCGCGCTTCCATATGCCTGGGCACAAGGGGCGGCTCGATCCGCTGGACATGACCGAGATTGCCCGGACGGACGACCTGTATGCGCCCCAGGCGGGCATTGCCGAGGCGGAGCGCATGGCGGCGATCTCCTGCGGCGCGGCGCACACGCTGATGCTGACCGGCGGCGCAACCGCCGGAATCCTGGCGATGATCCTGGAAAGGGTCCCACCGGGCGGCAAGCTGCTCTTGGCGCGCAATGCTCACCACGCGGCGCTGTCCGCGTGCGTGTGGGGCGGAGTTGATGCCGTGTTCACGGATGACCTCCCTGCGGCGATCCGGGAGAACCCGGACGCGCGCGCGGTGCTGGTCACCCGGCCAGATTATTACGGCGCATGTATGAATCTTGCGCCGGTGGTGCAGGCGGCTCATGCGCGCGGCATGCGCGTGCTGGTGGATGAGGCGCACGGCGCGCACTTTCCTTGGTGGGAGGCCCCGCAAAGCGCGGGAAGGCTCGGCGCGGACGCATGGGTGCAGAGCGCGCATAAGACGCTGCCCGCGCTGACGGGCGCAGCGTTTCTGCACCTGTCCGGCAGCGTGGATGCGGCGCGCGCGCGGCGTTTTCTGCGCATGGTGCAGACATCCAGCCCGCCGTTCCTGATTCTGCGCTCGCTGGACAACGCCCGCGCCTGGATGGACGCGCACGGCGCGCGGGCGCTGGAGGATTTGCTGGGGCTGCTGGCGGAGTTCCGCGCGCGGCTTGGCGGTCTTTCCGGTTATACGGACGCATCGGCGGACGACCCGACCCGGCTGGTGATTGACACCAGGGGACGCGGCCTATCCGGCCTGGACGCGCAGGCACGCCTTGCGGAACGAGGCGTGGATGTGGAGATGGCGGACGATGCGCGGGTGGTGTGCATTTGCACCGTCTGCGACCGGGCGGAGGATTTCGACCGGCTATACAATGCGCTTTCGGCGATCCCACAAGGAGAACCCTTGCCGCCCGTGCCACCGCTCGGCACGACCCCACCCGGCCCACGCGCGTTGTCCGTGCGGGATGCCGCGCTGGCGCCGCAGGAGGCAGTACCCCTCGCGGATGCGGTGGGGCGCGTGGCGTCGGTTCCGGCGGGCATGTATCCGCCGGGTGTGCCGCTGGTGCTGCCGGGTGAGACGATCACCGAGACCTGCGTAAACCGGCTGCTTTCGCTGCCGGGGGATCGCCGCTTCGGCGTGGAGAATGACAGTTTGATCTGTGTAAAGTGAGGAATGGGCATGCGATATGACGCGGTATTGTTCGACCTGGACGGGACGCTGACGGCCTCTGCGCCGGGAATTCACAGCTCGGTACGGCACACGATGGCGGAAATGGGCTGTCTGCCGGTGGATGAGGCGGTGCTGGACCGGTTTGTTGGGCCGCCGCTATATGAGTCGTTTCAGCGGTACGCCGGCATGAGCGAGGAACAGAGCGAGAAGGCCGTATCCGTCTACCGCGAGCATTACACGGAGCATGGCGTGCTCAACGCTGCCGTGTTCACCGGCATCCCAAACCTGCTGCGCCAGCTGAAGGCAGAGGGAACCTATCTGGCCGTCGCCAGCGCGAAGCCCACGGTTTCGGTGCGGCGTGTGCTGGAACACTTCGGGCTGCTGCGGTTCTTTGACCGGTACATCGGCGCGGACCTGAGCCGCCGTGAGTCGAGCAAGCTGTCGCTGCTGCGCGATGCGCTGCCCGCCCGCTTCGCGCGTGCCGCGATGGTCGGCGACCGGCTGTACGATATGGAGGCAGCCAAGGCGCTGGGCATTGACGCGATTGGCGCGGGATGGGGCTACGGCTCGCATGAGGAGCTGGTAAACGCTGGCGCGAACACTGTCGCCGATACGGTCGAAGATGCCCGTCGTGCGCTGCTGGGCGATGATGTGCCTGCGCCCAAGGGGTTCTTCATCAGCATTGAGGGCCTGGATGGCAGCGGCAAGACCACCCAGATGAACGCCGTTGTGGCGCACCTCAAAGCGCGCGGATACGATGTGCTGACCACGCGCGAGCCGGGCGGCACGCCCATTTCCGAGGACATTCGCCGCCTGGTACTGGACCCGGACAAGACCGTCTGCGCGGAGACCGAGGCGCTGCTGTACGCCGCGGCCCGTGCGCAGCACGTGCGCGACCGCATTCGTCCGGCGATTCGCCGGGGGCAGGCGATCGTCTGCGACCGGTTTGTTGACTCCAGTATCGTCTACCAGGGCGCGGGACGCGAACTGGGCATGGATCAGGTGTCCGCGATCAACAGCTTTGCCATCGGGGGGACGATGCCCGACCTGACGCTGCTGCTGGTGGTGGACGCGCAGACCGCGCTGCTTAGGCGTTCCAGCGCCACAAAGCTGGACCGCATTGAGCGTGCGGGCGAAGCGTTCTTCCAGCGGGTATATGACGGATTTGGGCAGATCGCGGGCAGCGCGCCGGCGCGCGTGAAGTGCATCAACGCGTGGCAGGATATCGAGACAGTCTCGCGCGAGGCATGCGCGCACATCGACCGACTGCTGGCCACCCGATGAAGATCGTCGTGGGCATGTCCGGCGGGGTCGACTCCGCCGTCAGCGCGCTGCTGTTGCATCGGGATGGACATGAGGTCGTCGGCGTCTTCATGAAGAACTGGGAGGAGACGGACGAGGACGGCATCTGCACCGCCACGCAGGACTGGGAGGACGTGCAGGCCACCTGCGACGCGATCGGCATTCCGTACTACGCCGTCAACTTTACACGCGAGTACCGGGACAGTGTGTTTTCGCACTTCTTGTCCGAATATCAGCGCGGCCGCACGCCCAACCCGGATGTGCTCTGCAACAGGGAGATCAAGTTCAAGGCGTTTCTTGACTTTGCGATGAAGCTGGGCGCGGACAGGCTGGCGACCGGCCATTTTGCGCGCCTTGGGGAAGGCAAGGATGGCGTGCAGCTGCTGCGCGGCGTGGATGCAAACAAGGACCAGAGCTATTTTCTCTACATGCTCACCCAGCCGCCGCTGGAAAAGGCGATGTTCCCGGTCGGCGACCTGACGAAGGCAGAGGTGCGCGGCATTGCGCGCGAAGCAAAGCTGCCCGTCAGCGAGAAGCGGGATTCCACCGGCGTATGTTTCATTGGCGAGCGGGACTTCAAGGCGTTCCTGAAAGGCTTTCTGCCCGCGCAGCCAGGCGATATTGTCACCGAAGACGGCAAGGTCCTCGGCCAGCATGATGGGCTGATGTATTACACCCTCGGCCAGCGGCGCGGCCTGGGCATTGGCGGCGTATCGGAAAAGGGCGGCCGCTGGTTTGTCATTGAAAAGGATATGGAAGGCAAAAGGCTCATCGTGCAGCAGGGCACGGATTCGCAGCGCTTGTACAGCAGCGTTTGCTATGCAGACGATGCTACCTGGATTGTGGGTGCGCCGCCCATGCAGTCGTTCGACTGCACAGCAAAGTACCGCTACCGCCAGGCGGACCAGCGCGTGCATGTGGAAGTGGATGGTACCCACCTGCGCATCACGGCGGAGGCGCCGCAGCGCGCGGTCACGCCCGGACAGTCCGTGGTGTTCTATGACGGGGATGTGTGCCTGGGCGGTGGGGTAGTGGACAGGGCGGATTAGCGCCCCGCATGCCACCGCAGCATTGCCTGCACAATCTTCTCGCTTGCATAGCCGTCGCCGTAAGGGCTGGCGGCTTTTTGCATGGCACTGTGGGCATCGGCATCCGCAAAAAGCTGGCCTGCGATCCGCTCGATATCCTGCTGCGCAACCCCAGCCAGCACAGCGTTGCCGCTCTCAACGGCCTCGGGCCGCTCTGTCTCGGTGCGCAAGACGACCACCGGCGCGCCCAGCGCAGGTGCTTCCTCTTGCAGACCACCGGAGTCGGTGAGCACAAGATACGCACGGGCCAGCAGGTTGTGCATGTCGGTGACATCCAGCGGCTCGGTGAGCAAAATACGGGGATGATCCTTCAGCAGCGTGTAGACGGTTTCCCGGACAGCGGGGTTTGGGTGTACCGGGAAGACGAATCGTACGTCCGGGAAACGGTCCGCCAGCGACAGCACCGCGCGGCAGATGGATTCCATCGGCGCGCCCAGGTTTTCGCGCCGGTGCGCGGTGACCAGCGCCAGGCGGCCATCCGTGGGCAGCGCCTGGAGCGCTTCCGCATGGAACTGATAGTCAGGCTTGACGGTGTAGCGCAACGCATCCAGCACGGTGTTGCCGGTGACGATGACGCCTTGCAACACGCCCTCGCGCATGAGGTTCTCCGCCGCGCGCTGTGTCGGCGCAAAGTGCAGCGCCGCGATGCGGGCGGTAAGTCGCCGGTTCAGTTCCTCCGGGAACGGCGAATCGATCGTCTCGGTGCGCAGGCCCGCCTCGACGTGGCCGACCGGAATGCGCGCGTAGAACGCGGCCAGCGCGGCGACGAAGGATGTGGTCGTGTCGCCGTGTACCAGCACGATATCGGGCCGCGCGTCGGCCAGCACGTCCGTCATGCCGGTTAGTACCCGCGCGGTGATGTCCGCCAGCGTCTGCCCCGGCTGCATAATGTCCAGGTTATAGTCCGGCGCAACGGAAAAAAGTCCCATCGCCTGGTGCAGCATCTCGCGGTGCTGCCCTGTGGCGCAGACAAGGCGCTCGATGCCTTGCGTATGCTCGAGCGCCTTGACAAGGGGACACATTTTGATCGCTTCCGGGCGTGTTCCAAAGACCGCCAAAACTCTCATTTTGCGATGTTCACTCCTGATTAAGCCGTAGCGCAATCAGATTGCGCTTAGCTCGTCTTCGGACATATCGTCCTCTTCTTCGGGAACCTCATCCACATCCAGGTCGTCCACAGCCTCGATTTCATCCAGGCTGCTGACCGGATCGGGATCCAGTTCCGTCGTTTCCACATCGCCCTCGTCATCGTTATCGGTGGAGAGGATGTCAATAGAACGCAACTCCGCAAGGCATGCCCTGCACATGTCCTCGCCCGGCAGCGTTGGGAACTCGCCGCATGCGGAGCACATGGAGATGGAGTCGTCCTTGGCGCGCTTTCCGCGCACCTCTTCGCGGCAAACCGTGCACAGCTCACCATCGTCCAGAATGTAGTTCAGCTCGCAGCGCGGGCATTTCCTCAGTCCCATGCTTTCCTCCTGCGGGCGCTTATGCGCCATTTCGGATGCAATATAGCACATCTTGCAGGAGAGGGCAAGGGGAAATGCAAAATGTTCTTTTGGGCACTAAACCTGCTTGCTCATCGTGACAGAAGTGCCTTCTCCAGGCGCGGAACGCACCGAAATATCGTCCATGAAGCTCTGCATCACCGAAAACCCCATGCCGCTGCGCTCCATCTCCGGCTGGGTGGTGTAGAGCGGCTCCATCGCCTGGTCAATATCGGCGATACCCACGCCCGTGTCGCTGATCTCGATTTGCAGCTCTCGCGTGTCATACCGCAGCGACGCGGCCATCGTGATTGTGCCCGCGCCGCCGCGCGGGTATGCATGCACCACGGCGTTGGTCACCGCCTCGCTCACGGCGGTTTTGACATCCGTTACCGTCTCCAGCGTGGGGTTGAGCTGCACCATGAACGCGGCGATTACCACGCGCGCGAACGATTCGTTTTCAGGCCGGCTGTCGAACTGCAGCCGCATCGAGTTGCATTCCATACCGCGGTCCCTCCTACCGGCTTTTTTCAATGATCTGGTACAGCCCCGACATCTGGAAGATGCGGTCGATCTGTGGGCTGGCACCGCGCACCGCGACGCTGCCACCCCTGCGCGAGAGCGTGCGATAGCGGCCGATGATGACCCCGATGCCCGAACTGTCCATGAAGGTCAGGCGGGAGAGGTCCATCACCAGCCGCTTTACCGTGAGGTCCGCGATCAGCGCGTCCAGCGACGCGCGAACCCTTTCCGCACTGTAGTGATCCAGTTCCCCTTCTAGCTGCACCGTCACCGTATCCCGGGTGACGTTTGCCTTTTTGGCCGACGCGTGCTGTTGCCGTTCCATGCGCGTCCTCCTGTTCTTCTTTCGTGCAATGGTTCTGGTTTTCGCCTCCCTTATCCTGCCTCGAATTTTAGGGGTTTATGCGTATCATTGGACAGCTTTCGCCTTTTTTTGCGATGCGGGCAGCAGCTTCCTGCGCACGATCGCCTCGGCCTCCTGGCCGTCCAGCCATTCCTTGTCCAGCAGCGCTTCCGCCAGCGCGGTCAGCGCGCCCCGGTTCTCGGAGAGGAGCGTACGTGTCATCGTATAGACCTTCTCCAGCCGCTCGCGCACAGCGCTGTCGCCGCCATTCATGCCCCATGGGGACAGTGCGCTGCGCACGACTAGGCCGGCCCCTTCGTCCATGCCCCATTCCAGGCACATCCGCGCGCTTAGCTCCGTCGCGCGCGATAGATCGCTTGCCGCGCCTGTCGTGACCGACGCGCTGCCGAACGCCAGTTCCTCAGCGGCCCGCCCGGCCAGCGCGATGCCGATCAGCGCCTCCACCTGCGCCAGCGTCATCAGCATGCGGTCGGGCGGCACAGCCATGCTGTAGCCCGCCGCGCCGCGCGTGGAGGGGATGATCGACACCCGCGAGAGACGGCTTTCCGGCTCCAGCAGGATGGTTGCCAGCGCGTGTCCGGCTTCATGGAAAGCGGTGATCTCCAGTTCCTTGCGGCAGGCCGACCGGTTCAGCTTCTCATCGCCAATGATGACCGTGCGGAATGCGATGCCGACATCCTCCGCGGTGATCATGCCGTCGTCGCGTCGCGCCGCTCGCAGCGCCGCCTCGTTGAGCATGCTCTCCAGCTTCGCCCCGCTGAAGGAAACCGTGTCCGCCGCCAGTCGCTCAAAGTCCACATCGCGCGCGATGGGTTTTCCTTTCGCGTGTACCGACAAAATGTGCAGCCGCCCGGCCTTGTCCGGCATGCCGATCTCGATCTGGCGGTCAAACCGACCCGGCCGCGTCAGCGCGGAATCTAACTTGTCCGGCCGGTTCGTCGCCGCCAGCACCACGATGCCGTGATCGCCGCGAAAGCCGCTCATCTCGGTCAGCAGTGCATTGAGCGTCTGCTCGCGCTCGTCGTTGCCGCCCTCGCGGCGGCCGCCCAGCGCATCGATTTCATCAATGAAAATAACGGCCCGGCCGCTTTTGCGCGCTTTTTTAAATAGTTCGCGCACGCGTGACGCGCCGACGCCCACGTACATCTGCACGAAGTCCGACCCGCTCACCGTGTAGAACGGCACGCCGGCTTCCCCCGCCAGCGCGCGGGCCATCAGCGTCTTGCCGGTGCCAGGCGGGCCATAGAGCAGTACGCCACGGGGTGCGCGCGCGCCATAACGGGTATACTTCTCAGGATCGCGCAGCACATCGACCAGGCTACGCAAGCCATCGACCGCTTCCTCCAGCGCGGCAACATCCGAAAAGTGCTGGTCCGGAATGTCCGCCAACAGCTCCAGGCCGCGCTTCTTGGGCTTGAAAGATTCCCGAATTGACTGGAAGATTTTCTCAATGTTGTTCATTGTTTCCATCCTCATAGTAGATATACGAAATCATGTTTACAGTATACATATAACCACCTGGCACGTCCACGGCAATGTTTACCTGCCATCTGAGAACCTTGTTTGGGCACAATATGCGCACACGATTTGTAAAGGAGGCGGCGCAATGTCGCACAAGAAGAAGAGGAAGAAGTCGTTTGAGCCGATCCCGCGGGAGCGGGCGCTGGTGGTCTATGATCCGCCCGCGCCGGCTGCGATAGAGCCGCCCGAAAGTTTGGATATCATCGAAGCGCCCGAAAAAGAAATAGCGGCCCCACCACCCCCACCGCCACCGCGCCGCCGTAAGCATGGAAAGAAAAAGCGCCGCAGGATCCCGCGCAAAATTTTCTGGCCTGTGGCCGCGCTGGTGGTTGCCGCCGGCATCGCGGCGGGTATCTTCATCCTGGATATTCCTGAGTGGCAACAATTGGATGTGACGAAGCTGACAAAGCTCGCGCAGACATCGCGTCTCTATGACCGAAACGGCACGCTCGTCTCCGCGCTGCAAGGGCCGGAGAACCGCACCGTCGTCAGCCTGAGCCAGATCCCGGTCGATGTGCAGAACGCGTTCATCGCTGCCGAAGACCTGCGGTTTTATCAGCATAACGGGTTTGACCTAGTGCGCATCTTTGGCGCGCTCGCGGCGGATATTCGTTCGCAGTCCTATAGCGAGGGCGCGAGCACGATCACCCAGCAGTTGGTCAAGCTGACGCACCTGTCAAACATCAAGACCTTCGCCCGCAAGGCAGAAGAGGCTTTCCTCGCCATTCAGGTGGAAACCCAGTTCAGCAAAGCACAGATCCTGGAGATGTACCTGAATACCATCTACTTTGGCGACGGGGCGCACGGCATTGAGGCGGCGGCGCAGACGTACTTTGGCAAGAAGGCGTCGGAGCTGAGCGTGGTGGAGGGTGCGGCGCTCGCCGCGACGATCAAGGCCCCATCGGCCTACAGCCCCACGGCCAGCGCGGAACGCAACAAAACGCGGCGCGGCTACATCATCCAGACGATGGCGGATAATGGCCTTCTCGACACCGAGGCGGCACAGGTAGCGATGGCGACAGACCTGACGGTCGTGGAGCGCACGGCAAAGGTGCGCCCATACGGCTGGTTCATCGACGCGGCGCTCAGCGAGGCGGAGATGGCGATGGGCATCTCGGCGGATGAACTGCTTAGCGGCGGCTATTATATTGAAACAACGCTGGACCAGGCACTGCAGAAGACGGCGGAAGAGCTGTTCGCCAATGCGAAGAACTTCCCCGCCGACGCATCGGATGGCACCAAGGTGCAGGGCGCAATGGCGGTGACCGACGTGAAGACGGGTGGCCTGCTGGCGCTGGTCGGCGGCCGGGAATACAAGGTGCAGCGCGGCTTCAACCGCGCGATGGACATGCGCCGCCAGCCAGGCTCAGCCATCAAGCCGCTGGCAGTATACGCGCCCGCGATCGAGAAGGGGTACACGACGGCCAGCATCCTGCTCGATGAGCAAGAGGATTTCGGCGGCGGATATACCCCGCGCAACAGCGGCAATGTCTACCATGGCAATGTAACGGCAAGGCGTGCGCTGGCGCTGTCGATGAACGTGGCGACGGTGCGCCTGATGAAGGAGATCGGCATCGGCACATCGATGAACTTCCTGGAGCGTGCGGGCATTCAGCTGTCGTCCACCGACGCCAACCTTTCGCTGGCGCTGGGCGCGATGACCACCGGCGTCACCCCTGCGGAGCTGGCGGCGTCCTACGCGCTGTTCGGCAACCAGGGCGTATACAACTCGCCTTATTTGGTGACCAGCGTCAGCGGACCGGATGGTGTGGTCGTCTACTCGCACAAGGAGGAGCCGCGCACCGTGCTCAGCGCGCAGAACAGCTACCTGATGACAAGCATGATGCAGTCGGTTACTGCGTGGGGCACGGGCGCCAAGCTCTCGGCCACGGGCCTTGCGGTGGCGGGCAAGACGGGCACCAACTCGCTGGTGGGCCAGAGCGGCAACCGCGACGTGTGGATGGCGGCATATACCAGCGATTACGCGCTCGCCTGCTGGATGGGCTTTGACGTGACCAACTCCAAGCACTACCTGCCCTCGCGCGTATCGGGCGGTGACGCGCCTGCGGCGATGGCAACGGCATTCCTGCGCGCGGCGTACAGCGATAAACAAAAGCCGTCATTTAAAGCGCCCGACGGTCTGGTCTGGCTGACGATAGACACCGCCGCCAGCGAAGCGGCCGGCGCGCCGATGCTGGCCAGCAGCTACACGCCCGACGCGTACAAGACCAGCGAAGTGTTCCTGGAGACAAACCGTCCCTGGCAAACCTCCAGCGCCTGGCAGGCACCGCGCGCGTGCTCCTACTTCTATATAGACTACGAATCGTCCGGGCATCCCAAACTCGTGTTCGGCGCATCGGATGCGGCCAGCTACCGGGTGGAGCGCGTGCAAAACGGCAACACCGCCGTGCTCACGCAGGTGTACGGTTCGGCGGGGCAGACACTCACCTACACCGATTGGACCGCCAACGCGGGCGAGTGGTACACCTACCGTGTCACGCCGCTCAACGCGGGGCTGCTGGATACCGGCGTGACGCTGGCGGGACCAAGCTCCTCGCAAAGCGTACAGGCCAGATGGGCCAGCTCAGGGGTTCTGGACGGGATATGGGACTTTCTGGTAAAAGGGTTCTAAAAATGGGAAGGCCTGGGGATAGCACCCCAGGCCTTTCCGTTTCTACATATAAAAAACCCGGCCGCAGTACGGCCGGGTTTGACATCCACCGGTTTCTTACTTCGCGTTCTCAACGGCCTTGGCAAGCGCCTCAAGGAAGCCGCCGATGTCGATCGTGCAGGTGGTCTTCAGGTCCGCAACGTCGGCCACGGTCAGGTGGCTCTCATTGGCGGCGTAGGTGGGCGTCGCGATGACTTCCGCGGCGGGCTTGCCAACGCAGTACGCTTCAAACGCAGCAGCCTGCTCGAACCATTCCTTGCCGATGGGGGAAGCGCCGCGCATGCCGTAGCCTTCTTCCAGTTCGGTCTTGCTCTTGATTTCGGCGGTCAGGTCGGTCACCAGCGCGCCTTCGGGATCGAACTCAACGCGGGTCTGCGCGACGTCGAAGTCGATGGCAACGATGACGCCATTGTCATCCAGGATCACGGCGCAGATGTAGGAATCAACCTGGCCACGGCCATTGTACTTCTCGCCATCAACCACGGAAGCGGCCTTGGAGGAGCCGATATGCGTGGAGATGCCCAGACCGAAGGTATTGGCAGACGCGATGGAGGCGATGCTCAGGCAAAGGACCAGCGCCAGGACCAGGGATAGAGTCTTCTTCATAGGGATGCTCTCCTCACCAAAGATGTTGTACGGTTTTATTCCCGTCGGTGAATAGTATACCAAAGAGTCACGCTATTGACAAGATGTTAACATACTCTTGTGGCAGGAAAATACGACTTTATGCTTTCCGTGCTTTTATGCTATAATGCATGGAATCCGGGAGGGGAAAGCGATTGTTTAGGAAGAAAGATTTGCTGGTGATCGTGGGCGCGTTGCTTCTGGCCGCGCTCGTCTGGGGCGGCATGCAACTCTCGCGCGGCAGGCAGAGCCTGACAGGCATGGTGGAAATATGGGCAAACGGCGCGCTGGTGGATACAGTGGCGCTGGGCGAAGCGCGCGAAATTCGCGTGGAGCAGGAAAACGGCGATGTTAACATTATCCAGATCGGCCTGCGCGGTGTGCAGATGGCGCACTCCAGCTGCAAAAACCAGCTGTGTGTTTCGCAGGGAGAGGTAACACTGGACAACTGGACCCGGCGGTCGATGGGCCGGTCGATCATCTGCCTGCCCAACCGGGTGGTGGTGGAGCTGCAGGTGGAGGGCGCGGAACAGGCGCTCATTGACGAGGACTTGCCAGATGTATAGAAACCGTATACCCGTGCAGGACGCCATGCAATTTCTGCATAAAACGACGTTTGCGCCGCAAAACGCTTGACACCTTAATAACAGGATGATACTATAAAATCACTGTGTGCGGAGGGATTTCAAGTGAAATCCCTTTATGGCGCGGGGGCTTCGGTTTCGCGCTGCAGCATGGATGGGGAGAGGGTATGAGCACCAAGCAAATCGCGCGCTACGGGCTGCTCACATCGATGATGCTCGTGCTGGGTCTTGTCGAAAGGCAGTTCGTGCTGGCGCCCGGCATTCCGGGTATTCGGCTGGGCCTTTCCAATACGGTATTGCTCTATGCCCTGTGCCTGATGGGTGCAAAGAGCGCGTGGCTGCTGATGGGGATGAAGGTACTGCTCTCCGGGCTTCTGTTCGCGGGGGTTACCGGCATGGCCTATAGCTTCGCCGGGGGACTGCTCAGCGTACTGGCCATGATTCTGGTGATGCTGATCCCGGGGCTTGGTATGGTGGGCGTTAGCGTCTTTGGCGCGGCGTTCCACATGATCGGCCAAATATTGATGTCGCGCGTGATGCTGGGCAGCTGGGCGGCCGCGGTGCAGACGCCGTTGCTGCTCGTCGCGGCGGTCATCACCGGGGTACTTACCGGGATCATCGCCCAGGGAGCGTGCCGTGCCATCGCGCGGACCGACCCCGACCTGCAAAAAAGGCTCTCCCAGTCGGGCCTGATGGGGAGGGGCAAACCGTGACGGTATTTCCAGTGGACGAAAACATAAATCTTTCAAAACAGACCGTGGTTTGCCTCGGTCTGTTTGATGGCGTGCACATCGGCCACGCGAGGCTGATTGAGCGCGCCAGGGAGGTGGCGGTCCAGGATGACCTGCTGGTCTGCGTGCATACGTTCGACCGCATGCCCGCGCAGGTGATCCATCCGGGCCGGATGATTCTGGAGCTGACGCCGCTTGAAGAGAAAGCGGCGCTGCTGGGTGCGCTGGGTGTGGACATCCTTGCCGTCAGCCATTTTGACGACACGATGATGCACATGCACGCGGATACCTTCTTTCAGTCGGTCCTGCTGGACAAGCTGCGCGCGGCGCATGTGGTCATTGGGTTCCATCATCGGTTCGGCTTCCATGGGGAGGCCGGTGCGGAAACGCTGCAAAGGTTTTGCGAGCGTGCGGGAGTTGGGCTGTCGGTCATCACGCCGGTGATGCTTGCGGGGGGAGAGCTGGTCTCCAGCACCGCCATCCGCAGGTACCTTTCGGCGGGGGACGCAGCGGCAGCAGAGGCGATGCTCGGCAGGCCTTGGGGCTCCGAGAGTGATCATGCATTCGGGAGGAAGAGCACATGAAGAACAAGGTGGCAGCCTGGATTGCGCTGGGTCTCATTGCCATCGTCGCGGCGCTTTGCCTGGCGACGACCAATGAGATCACAAAGGACGTCATTGAGGCGCAGAACGTCAAAGCGGCCGAGGAGGCACGGCAGGCGCTGGTGCCCGGCGCGGATACGTTCGAGGCGGCGGCATTGGCGGACGGGAGCGCGGCGGATTCCCTGTACACCGGCCTTGCGGATGGCAAAGCGGTGGGGTACGTGGCGCAGGTCACCGTGCAGGGCTTTGGCGGCCCGGTGGAGATCATTGCCGGAACAGACCTGGAAGGCACGCTGACCGGCATCAAGGTGGGCGGCGGCGCGTTCTCGGAGACGGCGGGCCTGGGCGCGAAAGCGCGGGAGCCGGGCTTTACCGACCAGTTCGCGGGCAAGACCGCTCCGCTGGCCGTGGGCGAGACGATCGATGCCATCACCGCGGCGACGATCACCTCCAGCGCGGTGGTGCGCGGCGTCAACTCGGCCATTGAAGAGATCGGCAAGGTTGCAGGGTTTGAAATCGCCAGCACGTCCGAGGGCGGCGCGATGGGCGACAACCGCTACTCCGCGAGCGTTCGCGGTTTCGCGGGCCCGGTGTATGTTGAAATCCATGTGGACGGCGCGGGCGCGGTCGATGAGATCATCATCGGCAACGATGAGTTCGCCGAGACGGCCGGATACGGCCAGCGGGCGAAGGAGCCTGCGTTCTATGAGCAGTTCCTGGGCAAGACGGGCAGCGTGACGCTGGGCACGGACGTGGATACCGTCTCCGGCGCGACGATCACCTCCAAGGCGGTCGTGGAAGCGTTCAACCTGGCGATGCTCTATCATACCGATCCTGAAGCCGCGGCCAATGCGGGCAAGAAGGAAGAATTCGTGATGCCGGACGTGCCGGCGGATGCGATGACCGCTTCCAGCTCCTCCAAGGGCTTCGGCGGGCCGGTACAGGTAAAAATCACCGTGGACGCGGCGGGCGAGAAGTTGCTGCGCGTGGAATTCGGCGGCGACATGTGGGCGGAGACCGAGGGCCTTGGCTCGCGCATCAAGGAGCCGGACTTCTGGCAGCAGTTCATCAACCAGCCGATCCCGATCGATCCTGATTCAATTGATACCATCACCGGCGCTACGATCACCAGTGAAGCGGCGATCAAGGCCGTGAACAAGGCGTACACCGTTCTGTTCCCGGATAGCGCGGCGGAAGAACCCGCTGTGCAGACCGTCGCGCCCGCGCCTGTGGATACTGGGGCCGCGGAGAGCGAAGGCCGCTATGCCAAGGCGTCCTCGGCTGGCTTCGGCGGCCCGGTCGCGGCGGCGCTGGTCATCGATGCTGATAATAAGGTAGAGAGCGTTGTCTTTGGCGATGATACGTTCGCGGAGACGCAGGGCCTGGGTACGAAGGTGCTGGAGCCGGAGTTTGCGGCGCTGTTCATCGGCAAGGCGCTGCCCATCGCCAGCGGGGATATTGATGTGATCACCGGCGCGACGGTCAGCACTGAAGCGGCAATCAAGGCCGTGAACAAGGCGTACGATAAGATCGTCGCCGCACGCCAGCCAGCCGCGACGGAAGCGCCCGCCCCGGAAGCGACGGTCGCCCCTGCGGCGCAGGCCCCGGGCAACACCGCCAACGCTTCCAAGCGCGGCTATGACGGCCCTGTGTTTGTTGAGATCACCGTGGATGATGCTGGCGCGATTTCCGCAGTCAAGATCGGCAACGACAACTTTAACGAGACCCCGGGCCTGGGCGCGAAGGCGCTGGAGCCTGAGTTCGCGGCGCAGTTCATCGGCAAGGTGCCGCCGCTGGCGCTGACGGATATTGACGCCATCACCGGCGCGACCGTCACCAGCGAAGCCGTGATTAACGCCATCAACGCGGCGTATGAGAAGCTTGCTCCGGCGGTGGAAATCCCTGTGGTGCAGCCTGAACCTGCTGTCGAAGTGTTTGCGGCTTCGAACACCGCCAACGCCTCCAAGCTAGGCTATGAAGGCCCGGTATACGTGGAAATCTCGGTGGATGCTGCCGGCGCGATTGCCTCCATTGTTATCGGCAATGACCGGTTCAGTGAAACAGCGGGCCTGGGCGCGAAGGCGCTGGAGCCTGAGTTTGCTGTGCAGTTCATCGGCAAGGTGCCGCCGCTGGCACTGACGGATATCGACGCCATCACCGGCGCGACGGTTACCAGCGAAGCGGTTATCAACGCCATCAACGCGGCATATGCGAAGATCGCCCCGGCGACGGAAACACCAGCGGAAGAGATTCTGCTTACAGAATCCACCGCCGCCCAGAAGTCCGCCAACGCCTCCAAGCGCGGCTATGACGGCCCGGTGTACGTGGAAATCACAGTGGACGATACCGGCGCGATTTCAGCGATCAAGATCGGCAACGACAACTTTAATGAGACCCCGGGCCTAGGCGCAAAGGCGCTGGAGCCTGAGTTTGCGGCGCAGTTCATCGGCAAGGTACCGCCGCTGGCGCTGACGGACATTGACGCCATCACCGGCGCGACCGTCACCAGCGAAGCCGTGATTAACGCCATTAACGCGGCGTACGAAAAGCTGCTCGCGCAGCAATGAAAGGTGGGTGTAGGCATTGAAGAAACATTCCTTTAAGGGCGGCATTCATCCGCTGCATGCGCGGCACGAGGGCAAGTCGGCCACGAGCGGAAAGCCCATTCGCCCGTTTGTCTCCGATACCGTGTGCATTCCGATGGACATGCACCTGGGCGCACCGGCGAAACCCTGCGTCAAGAAGGGCGACCATGTCAAGATGGGCCAGGTGATCGGCGAAGCAGTCGGCCCGCGCGGCATTCCGGTGCACGCGAGCGTTTCGGGCGAAGTGATCTCTGTGGAGACGCGCCAGGAACTGCCCAGCACCCCCAGCATGTGTGTCACCATCCAGAACGACTTCGCCGATGAGTGGGTGGTGCTTTCGGGCCTGGGCAATGTAGAAAACGTGCCGAAGGACCGCATCATCCCCGCGATCCGCGATGCGGGCATCTGCGGCATGGGCGGCGCGGCATTCCCCACGCACGCTAAGCTGATGCTGCCCGAGGGCAAGTCGGTTGATACGATCATTCTAAACGGCGCGGAGTGTGAGACATTCCTGACGAGCGACCACCGGCTGATGCTGGAAACCCCCGGCCGCGTCGTGGATGGTCTGCGTGCGGCGATGCGCGCGATGGGCGTTTCCCGTGGCATCATCGCCATCGAGGATAACAAGCCCGATGCCATTGAGGTCATGGAAAAAGCGGCCCACGGGCGCGAGGGTGTCGAGGTTGCGGCGCTGCGCACCAAGTACCCGCAGGGCGGTGAAAAGCAGCTCATTTTCGCGGTGACCGGGCGCGAGGTTCCCAGCGGCGGACTGCCGATGGACGCGCACGTTGTGGTGCTGAACGTCGGCACCGCCGCCGCCATCGCCGACGCGGTGACCGACGGAAAGCCGCTGATCAGCCGCATCACCACCGTTACCGGCGCGGTACAGCAGCCCTCCAACCTGCTGCTGCGCATCGGCACGGTGTTCGCGGACGCCATCACCGCCGCGGGCGGCTATAGCCAGGAACCGGGCAAGATCTTCGCCGGAGGCAGCATGACCGGCAACTGCGCCCCGGACGATACGGTTTCCATGACCAAAGCGACCAACGGTATCGTGGTACTCACCGAGGCGGAGGCCAAGTCGCACGAGCAGTCCCAGTGCATCCGCTGCGGACGCTGCGTGCACGCCTGCCCCGCGGGCCTGATGCCCTACCGGCTGATGCACCTGGCGGAGACGGGCGAACTGGATACCGCGGTGAAGGAACACATCAAGGACTGCATCCTCTGCGGCAGTTGCTCCTACGTTTGCCCCGCCAAGCGCTGGCTGGTCGCATCGATGAAGCTTGCCAAAGATCAACTCGCAAGGAGGTAATGACCGATGAGACTGCGTCTTTCCACCGGCCCGCATATCCTCGCCAAGGACACCACGCGCTCCATCATGCTCGATGTGCTGATCGCGCTGGTTCCCACCACGGCGGCCGGTCTCTATTTGTTCGGCCTTCGGGCCGCGTGGGTGCTGGCCATCGCGGTTGCGTCCGCGGTCATTGCCGAGGCGCTCTGGCAGCGGCTGAGCGGAAGGCGGCTTCAGATCAATGATCTGTCCGCCGTGGTGACGGGCCTCCTGCTTGGCCTGAACCTGCCGTCCTCCGCGCCGCTGTGGCTGCCCGCCATTGGCAGCGCGTTTGCTATCATCATCGTCAAGCAGCTCTTTGGCGGTGTCGGCCATAACTTCCTCAACCCCGCGCTGGCGGCCCGCGCCGTCCTGCTGACGAGCTGGCCCGCCCGCATGACCACATTCTTCCTGCCTGAGCGCATCTTCCAGTTCGGTGACGCGTCCGGCGCGTTTGGCGACGCTGTCACCTCCGCCACGCCGCTGGCCAAGGGTGGTATCGGCACGCTGGACCTGCTGCTGGGCAACATTCCCGGCACCATCGGCGAGGTGTGCAAGGTCGCGATCCTGCTGGGCTTCCTGTACCTGGTAATCCGCCGCGTGATCGGTCCGCACATCCCGGTGCTGTTCGTGGGCACGGTGGCGCTGCTAACCTGGATTCTCGGCGGCGATCCGCTGACCGCGATCCTGTCCGGCGGCGTGCTGCTGGGTGCGGTCTTCATGGCCACCGACTATGTCACCAACCCCATGCTGGTGCTGGGGCAGTGCATCTTCGCCGTGGGCGGCGGCCTCATAGTCGTCCTGATCCGCCAGTACGGCAACTATCCGGAAGGCGTTACCTACGCGATCCTGCTGATGAATATCCTGACGCCGCTGATCGACCGTTCGCTCAAGCGCCGGGTGTATGGGGAGGTAAAGCAGCATGCCTAAGAAACAAAATAAGCCGTCGCTGCGCAGCGTGTTCATGAACGGCATTCTCACCGAAAACCCCACGTTCCGCCTGGTGCTGGGCGTGTGCCCGACGCTGGCGGTCACCACCTCGGCCGTCAACGGCGTGGGCATGGGACTGGCTGCGACGTTCGTGCTCATCGGCTCCAACGCGGTCATCTCGCTCCTGCGCAATTTCATTCCGGATAAGGTCCGCATCCCGGCATTCGTCGTGGTCATCTGCACCTTCGTGACGATGATCCAGATGCTGATGCACGCATACCTCCCCAGCCTCTATGACGCGCTGGGCCTGTTCATCCCGCTGATTGTCGTCAACTGCATCATCCTGGCCCGCGCGGAGGCGTTCGCCTCCAAGAACGGGGTTGTCGCCTCCGCGGTGGATGGCCTGGGCATGGGCCTTGGCTTCACGTTGGCGCTGATCCTGATCGGCTCCGTGCGCGAACTGATCGGCAACGGCTCCATCTTCAACATCAACCTGCTGGGCGCGGCGTATGAGCCGATGCTGCTGCTGGTGCTGGCCCCCGGCGCGTTCATCACGTTCGGCCTGGTGCTGGGCATCATCAACGCGATCACCGACAAGATCGCCAAGAATAAGACGGGCGCGAAGGGAGGCGCGGGCGTATGACAATGAGCGTTAGCGGCGTGCTGCTGTTCATGGTGAACTGCGTGCTCGTCAACAACTACATCTTCTCCCGGTTCCTGGGCAACTGCCCGTTCTTGGGCGTATCCAACAAGGTCGGCACGGCTACGGGCATGGGCATCGCGGTCACGTTCGTCATGGGTCTGGCGTCCCTGTTTACATGGCTTGCGTACCATTACATCCTAGTGCCGCTGGGCCTGCAGTACCTGGACACCATCGCGTTCATCCTGATCATCGCCTCGCTCGTGCAGTTCGTGGAAATGTTCATGAAGAAGTCGATGAAGGCGCTGTACAATGCGCTGGGCATCTACCTGCCGCTGATCACCACCAACTGCGCAGTGCTGGCCGTGACCATCCTGAACATCACCGAGCAGTACAACCTGCTGTGGGCGGTGCTCAATGGCGTGTTCAGCGCGCTGGGGTTCCTGCTGGCCATCGTGTTGATGGCGGGCGTGCGCGAGCGGCTGGAGTCCTCCAACATCCCCAAGTGCCTCAAGGGTTTCCCGATCTGCCTGATCACCGCCGGCCTGCTCTCCGTCGCCTTCATGGGCTTCGCGGGCATGGTTTGAGAGGAGGATTCGCATGAATATTACAGCGATTCTATACGCCGTGGTCGCGCTGGGCGGCCTGAGCCTGGCCTTCGCGCTGGTGCTCAGCTTCGCGGACAAGAAGTTTGCCGTGCCGGTGGATGAACGCGTATCCGAAGTACGCGCGGCGCTGCCGGGCGCCAACTGCGGCGCGTGCGGCTATGCAGGCTGCGACGTATTTGCACAGGCCGTGGTGGACGGTCAGGCCAAGGCAAACGGCTGCATCCCGGGCGGCGCGTCCTCTGCCAAGGCGATCGGCGATGTCATGGGCGTGGAAGTAACAGCGGATAAGCCGATGATCGCCAAAGTTGTCTGCCAGGGCGAAGTCGGCGTCTCCAAGCACCGCTATGACTACGATGGCTATGAGAGCTGCCGCATGGCCTCGATGATGGCCGGCGGTCCTAAGAAGTGCCCCTACGCCTGCGTAGGCCTGGGCGACTGCGTAAAAGTCTGCGCGTTCGGCGCGCTAACAGTCGAAAACGGCCTGGCCCGCGTGGACGAAACCAAGTGTACCGCGTGTGGCATGTGCGCCTCCATCTGCCCGCGCCACTCGATCCAGCTCAAGCCCAAAAACTCCACCGTGATGGTGCGCTGCCAAAACCGTGACACCGGCCGCCAGGCGCGCGAGGAGTGCCAAAAAGCATGCATCGCCTGCAAGCGTTGCCAGAAGGAATGCAAGTACGACGCGATCGTCATTGAGGACGGGTACGCGAAGATTGATCCCGACAAGTGCACGCGCTGCGGGGCATGCGCGAAGGTGTGCCCGTGCGGGTGCATTACGATGAGCGACAAGAAGTAATGAGAGGGAACGCAAGGGGGCTCTGATCCGGGTTTCCCTATTGTCGCGCTGCTGCGCATCGCTCTGTAGGGAAACCGACCTTCACCGCATTTGATTCCGCCACTGGCGGAATGCGGTTCAGGTCCCCCTTGACCCCCGGGAAGGGCTTTACTCTTTCCAAACCCATGTTGCGCTCACGCGCGGGTTGGGGTTCTACACATTGACTTACGCAAACCAATGAACCCCACCTCTGCATAAGCAGGGATGGGGTTCTTGCATTGGGGAGAGAAAAGATTCACCCGCGCGTGAGCGCAACATGGGTTTGGAAAGGGCCACGCCCTTCCCGGGTTCCCCAAGGGCAGAGCCCTTGGGCCGCTGGAGGCCGTCCCCTCCCCCCACCCGTTACTGAACTTCAATCTTGCGGGGCGCGGGTACCTCGGGGGCCTTAGCCTTGGGCAGGGTCACGCGCAGCACGCCATTCTTGTACTGGGCACCGATGTTCTCCTCGTCGACGCCGTCGAGCGTGAAGCTGCGGCGGATGGCGCGGGAGGCAAAGGATGTCTCGTGCTCGGCAGTCTCTTTGTGCTCGGCGCTGACGGTGAGCACGCTGTCCTGCACCGATACGTCGATCTCGCCGGGTTCGTAGCCCGGGAGGGCCGCGTCAAAGAGGTAGGCAGTCTCGGTTTCCTTCACTGCGGTGCGCATGGGGGAGTTGACCATCTCCGCAAAGGGGCGGAAGTAATCGTCGGGAATCGGCCAGTTGGCACGGGCGCCGTAGCAGGTCTGGGGCATGCGGTTGAGTCTTGTAAATGTATACATTGTAGGTTCCTCCTCTATATTTTTGTATGTGGTTTCTGTGTTGCAATGCCATTCTATCTAAAATATCAAAGAAAGTCAAAGTCAGTTAACGCTTATTTTCAGTGAAATCTCGGCAATATCCGTATAATATCGCTTGTTTTCTGGTGATTGCTAGCGAATACTCCGTTTTTCATATTTTTGAACAAGCTGTGAATTCACAACAATTCGCGCAAATCGGGAAGCAAATGCACTTGTATAACCGTCTTTGTTATGTCATACTGATGCAGACAAATTGAAAGGGGATTATCATGAAGCAAGTACGTTTTCTCGCGTTGCTATTGGCCGCTATGCTGCTAGCCACCTGCGCCTTTGCAGAGGCCCCGGCAGATCCTATTGTCATCAAGGCTGGTGATTATACCAAGACCCTCAGCGAGGTGCAGGAGTATTTTGACAGCCTATACGCCCAGTATAATGAGTATTACCTGAGCTACGGCATGGCGCTTTCGGATACAGAAATCGGCTA
>JAVBQK010000118.1:0-8715 GCA_031549105.1 Eubacteriales bacterium | reverse complement strand
GCTGCGCGTACTGCGAGGGGGGGAAGTGACGGAAGGACGGCGGGGGAAGGAACGCTGGGGGACGCTGTCCCCCAGCCCCCCTGCCAAAGGGCCTTGCCCTTTGGAAACCCAACACTGCTCACGCAGGGGTTGGGTTTTTCTATTCCAGCTTGATGGTTTCCAGGTCGTTCGGTACGCGGAGGTCGCCATGGTAGAATGAGCGTCCTTCGGCGGTGTAGCGGGCTTTGCGCTCTGGGAATGTTTTGTCCTCGGTGTGCCAGATTACCAGGTGTGGCGTGTTTAGCTCTTCCGCCAGTATGCAGGCCTCACGGACTGTGCTATGGTGCTTCTCATAGGGTTTGAACCGGTCGCGGTCGCCGTAGAGGCAGAAGGCCTCGGAGAGAATCCAGTCGCTGCCCTCGACGAAGGTGCGGCAGGCTGGGTTATACGGTTCGTCGCCCAGGCAGGTGAGCTTGCCGCCATGCGGCAGCTGGGCGGTGAACCCGTATTGCAGCATTTTGGTGGAGAGGATGTCGAAGAACGCAAAATCCATGCCGAGCATGTTGCAGGTGGAACCTGTATCAATTTCATCGAACAGGATGCGCTCACCCAGCAGCCTCACGAACCGCTTTTCCAGCGTATAGCCGCACATGGCGCACAGTGCCTCGCGGACCGACATGTGGCAATGGATGGTAAAATCATCGCTGTACTGCCCCTCGGCCATCAGCGTGCCTACCTTGCGCACGATCCATACCGCGCCAAGCAGATGGTCGCAGTGGGCATGGGTGATGATCAGGTGGCGGAGCGCTGTGGCGGGCAGCTCGGCCGCGTCCAGCTGCCGCAGGATGCCGTTGCCGCCGCCGGCATCCACCAGGATGGCTTCCGCACCCTCACGCAGCGCAAAGCAGGTATTATAATACCGGGTGGACATCGCGTTGCCGGTGCCCAGGACAATCAGTTCCATAGGCGTCACCATTCTGCGATGACCGGGCGGTCTTTGTACCACCACAGCTCGTTATCGTCGATGAAGCGCGTCAGGACTTGGCTGTAGTCCTTCGGCGGCTGATAGCGCAGCACGGCGAGCAGTTCGCGGACATACGCATCCTTTGCATCATTCGTCAGTTCCGTGAGGAACCGCCGGCTGGCGTCCAGCAGCGCGCTGGTATCCACAGGCAGCGCGGCGACGGTATCCATCAGCGCCTTGTGGCAGGGGAATAGCACCTCATTTTCCTGTAGGATCATGCGCAGCCCGTACAGCACGGCGTCGGATGCCGAGCGGGTTTTCAGGTACGGATCGTCGCCCGAGACCTTCCAGAAATAACCGCGGCTGAGCACAAAGGAGCTATAGAACGAAAGCATCTTTTCTTCCTTCTCCCGCACCTGAAAGACCGGGATGGCCGCCGCGATTGTCTCCAACTCTGGATCGCGGCTGAACAGGCATTTCGCCCCCATGAACGCGTTGCGAGAGGGTTCGCTGCCTCGCTCCGCGACAGCCTGTAGATATTCTTTCGTAGAGTATTTCAGGTCAAAGTATCCGCCCGGATACGGGCAGTGGCCATGGATGCACTCAGACAGCCTGTTTTCACCGGCAAGGACACGGTGCTTTTCCTCCGTGACGATGATGATCGCGTCGACATCGGAGTCTACGCGCTCCTTTTGCTTGGCGATGGACCCGCCCAGAAAGATGGCGAGAACATCGGGATCATCCTGGAACATCCGGAGCAGGTTCTCAATGGATTCCGCATGGTGGGCGTGCAATGGAAGTCACTCCTTTGGCGTATTTATGTTCTGGGCGCTTTTTCGCGCAGCAGTTTCTCCTTGTTGGGCACGCCGTCCCGCAGCAGGAACGTGGCCCATGGCCCTTCGATCTCATCAATATGCGCTTCCCAGTATAATAGCCGCTCGTGCAGCGCCGAAAGCGCTTCAGCAACGGCGGATTCGGCTTTTTCCGGTCCGGCGGCGTAGGTGATGGCCGTCAGGCCGTAGAACGCCAGCCCCAGCGCGTGCGTTTCCACATGGACGGTTGCGACGGCGTGCCCCACCGCGCGCGCGGCGGCACAGGCGACGGGGTTGTCCTCCACGGCGGTGGCAGCGTTGTGTGCCGCGTGGATCGCCGCCTTCGCCACTGGCATCTTGATCTCTCCGCGCATCCACTGCCGCCCCTTGACGAGCACGTCGCGCGGGCGCGGGTCATCCGGGCAGCGCGCCTCAAACAGTGCAAGGTACGGCTCGGCGCAGTCGATCGCCCACATTGCCAGCGTCCGGTGCTTCTGCACCTCAATCAGCGCGCGCAGCGGCTGGAGCAGCTCGCTTTCGCGGGAAAAGAGCAACTTTTTCGTCATTCCATCACCTCACGGATCGCCGCTTCGTGCTTCTGGCACAGCGCATATCCCTTGGCCATGAAACCGGCCATGTCGTTCTCCCGGTACAGCGCCCGGATCATCTCCATGAAGTTTTGCCCGTCAACCATGATATCATAAAAATACGAATAGGCGGGCTGCTCGCCCCGGGTGAAGCGGCGCAGGCGCGCGTCCAGCACGATCGGGTCAATCGCGATCTCGCTGAACACCCATTTCAGGTGCGGCGTATCGTATTCTTCGGGTGAATCCTGAAAGAGTCGGTTCCACACCATGAACCATACGAAGTGCGCCACCTCATGCACCACCATCTCCAGAGAACCCATCCCGCTAAACAGATAGAAGATGTCGAACGTGTGCGTATCCAGATAGCGCGGGCAGATGGGGTTGAGGCATACGCGGGCCTGCATGTCGTTTAGATGCTTCGACAGGTCCAGCGAAAACACACCTTCGAATCCCGAGACGATTTCCGCGCCGTGTTCGTCCCACGCCGCCTGATACGCAAGCGCTTTCACGTCCATTTCGGCTTCCTTGTTCCGGTACACTGCAAGGAGCGTTTCCGCAACTTCCGCCTTCGAAAGCCCACGCAGCTCCGGGTAGAAGTGATAGACGCTCTCGGTGAAAAAGGCGTCGCCCGCATCCAGAAACTCCTGGATGATCTCCACCGTGTAGGGAAAATCCGCTTTGCTTACGCGCAGCTTCATGGGCATGCCTCCTTGTCAGCAGTTCCTCAGCAGCCGGGTGTAAAACCGCACCGTGGTACACAGTGTCGCAACCGGCACGCGCTCGTCATGCCCGTGGATCATGCGGCGTTCCTCGCCGCTGAGCGCCATGGTGGAGAAGCGGTACACATTCTCGCAGATCGCACTGTAGTGCGTGGAGTCGCTCGCGGCGATCATCAGGTACGGCGAGACGATTGCTTCCGGCCATGTGGCAGAGATGGCGTGCGACAGGCGTGCCCAAGGCTCGCCCTCCGCATGGGATACGGAAGAAGGGTCGCGGCCCATCAGCGGGGTGATGCGGATGTCCGGGTTGCCGATCGTTTCCGCAAGCCGCGCCTTCGCACTCTCGATGGTTTCGCCCGGGACGATCCGCAGGTTCGCCACCACCGTCGCGCTGGGCGGCAGTACATTGGCCGCGTCGCTGGCCTTCATCTGTGTGAAGGCGCAGGTGGTGCGCACCAGCGCGTTGAGCTCGCCGCCGGTCTTCTTGCATAGCATGTTGAGCACCGGCGTGAAACACCAGAGGTTGGCGAAGATGATCCGGTACAGCAGGGTCGAATGCCGCCCGAGCGTATCGAACATGCGGCGCGCTGGCTCGGTCAGGTGGAAGGGGAACGGATGGTTCTCTACGCGCGTGACGGCCTGCGCCAGCACGCCCACCGGCGTCTGCGGCGGCGGTGCGGACGCGTGCCCACCCTTGGACATAACCTCGAACGACATGTTGGCGATGCCTTTTTCCGCGATGCCCACGACGGCGCACGGGGCCTTGACGCCGGGGAACACATTCTCCACCACAGCGCCGCCTTCATCCAGCACAAATGCAGGCTTCACGCCCCGGCGCGAAAGCTCCGTCACGATGCCGGGCGCGCCGTCCCCGCCGATTTCTTCGTTGCCGCCGAATGCCAGGTAGACGTCCTGCTCCGGCACAAACCCTTCGCCGATCAGCTTTTCCACCGCTTCCATCGCGCCCAGCAGCGTACCCTTGGTATCCAGCGTGCCGCGTCCCCATAGCACGCCATTCTCAAGCACCCCGTCAAACGGCGGCTTCCGCCAGCTTTCCGCTTCGGCCGGGACGACATCATAATGCGACATCAGCACGCTGGGCCGGTCCGCATGCTTCCCTTTCCAGTGATAGAGCAGCCCGCGCACGCCGATGCGCTGTTGCGGGCAGGCGGCGTGCAGCCTGGGGTATAGCGACACGAGCAGTGCCGGAAACGCCTCGAACGCTTCTTTGTCCTCCAGTGCGGGGTCGGCGTAGGAGATGGTCTTTACCCGGATCATCGCCTGCATGTGCTGGGCGATGGCGGCTTCGTCGACCTCCACCGGCGCGGCAGGTTCCGGCTTTTCTCCGGTGGGCCGGAATGCCAGAGCCCGTGCGATCAGCACCGCCACAAACAGCAGCAGCGCCAAGAGCACAATCAGCACGATGGTCATAGCATGTCCCTCTTATAGAGCAGGCGGCCCACGCCAATGGCAATCAGCGCGCCTACTGGCACCAGAACGCCCACGGAGCTTGCAAGGCTCGGCATAATCAGGAACAGCACCACCATGAAGACCAGCGGGGCCATCGCGAGTTTCCAGTTCTTCGATACGTAGACCACCGCCAGCCCGCCGAACAGCGAGGGCATGATGTTCTGGAACGCCGGCTCCAGCGTGGGCGACTCCAGGATGGGGCGCAGATAGGACAGCAGCAGCACGCCCAGCGCGATGATCACCGTGGTGACGATCGCCGATACCGCCACCGCGATGGTGGAGATGACTTCGCCCTCCTCGGTGCCGGGGGTGACCTTGGCGGCCTCCATCGCGTTGAGCGCGCAGGGCACTTTCAGGTTCGTCAGGTTGCCGGTGATGAAGCCCAGGTATGATCCGCCCGATCCGAGCATCGGCGTGAAGGTGAAGACTTCGATGATGCCGACGGTCCAGAAGATCGGCGCGACGCCCAGCAGACCCTTGAACACGTGATTCATGTCGGGCCAGGCGTTATAGTAGAGACAGATGGCACAGGGCACCATCAGCATCACCAGGATGCCCAGCGCCGTCCAGATGCGGCCGTACACATGCGTGCTTTCCATGTAACTCTTTTTCATACTCCGCACCTCCTTACACGATCCAGTTTGTAATCGGAATGGACAGCGCCATTGCGCCCAGCATGCTGATAGGCAGCGCATACTGCTCCAACCACTGCCACTTGCATACCTTCAGCAGGATGCCGCAGATGCCCATGATCGCAGCCGAGCACAGCGCCACAAAAATCGGAATCCACCCGGAAAGCCCCACGCGGATGTCCGCAAACAGCCAACCCAGGAACGTCGCGATCATGCCCAGGAACATGCACGTCAGAAACGTGTTGCCCCACTTTTCGTCCTTTGCCTTCAGGCTGACGATGCCGCCCTGAATCTTTTTAAGGCCAAAGAGGATGACGAAAATGCCCGGGATGATGCCCAGCGTCATCACCCACGCGATGGCCGAGAATGCGCGCGCATCGGTGATCGTCTGGCTGAGGTCCAGCCCCATCGCGGTGGCGGTGGTGGTGGCGGCGGGTAGTTCATACGTCAGCGCGCCCAGCACGCTCAGCCGTATCCACGGCAGTGGGAAACCGAGGAACTTGGATAGCGTGATCACCCCGAGCAGGATGGCCACCGCCGGCGCGATGGTAAACAGCGCGCTGGAGAGGATCGTCTTGCGCAGCACGGGGGAGGCGATGCCCAGTGCCTGTGCGCGCTTCATTGCCCGCGCAAGAAAGAAAATCGACTGGGCGATGACGAACGCCACCACGATGGCTGCCAGGGTATACAGAAAACTGCTATTGACCGAGAAATCCATATGCACATTCCACCTTCCTGTGAGCCTTGGGAATGCACACAGTGTACACGATTCATGGGGTGCGGGCAAGGGTTTTTAGGTGTGCCAACGATACAGGACAATTGAACATCCGTGCAGAATATGACGGAAAACAACACCATAGGGCGTAAGGAGAGAAAACAAATGGAAAACCAGTGCGTTCAGGGGAAAAGCATGCTGGAATACGCGCAGATGGCGTGCGATACGCTGATGCGGAAGTTCGCGCCGGAAGCCTTGCCGCCAGTCCGTCATCTTCATTACCACCAGGGCGTTTTTCTGTCCGGCATGTACAAGACCTATCAGCTGTGCGGCGATGAGACGTACTTCGACTACATCAAGGCGTGGATCGATTCACTGGTCGATGCGTACGGCAACGTCACCGCGTTCAACCCTGGGCAGCTGGACGACCTGCAGCCGGGCATCCTGCTGTTCCCGCTATACGCGCGCACCGGCGACAGGCGGTACAGGGAGTTCCTGAACACCATCGCCCACTACATGGAGACCTTCCCTGCAAACCCGGAGGGTGGCTTCTGGCACAAGGCATGGTACCGAAACCAGATGTGGCTGGATGGCCTGTACATGGCAGGTCCCTTCTGCGCGGAATACGGCGCGAAGTTTGACAAACCGGCGCTGCTGGATAGCGTGGTTTTTCAGGCGAAGATGATGGAGGAGAAGACGCGCGATCCCAAAACCGGCCTGTGGTACCACGCGTGGGACTACGAAAAGTGGCAACCTTGGGCGGACGCCGAGACCGGCCTTTCGCCGGAGTTCTGGGGCCGGTCGATGGGGTGGGTACCCGTAGCGCTGCTGGATGATCTGGACTTCTTCCCCAAAGAGCACCCTGGCAGGGCTGAGCTGGCCCGGATTGCCTGCGACCTGCTTTTCGCACTCATCCCCTACCAGGACGAGAAAACGGGACTGTGGTACCAGGTGACGGACAAGGGCCATGACGAGAAGAACTGGCTGGAATCGTCCTGCACATGCCTGTATACGGCAGGCATCTGCAAGGCCGTCCGCATGGGCCTGATGGACGCGAAATACCTGGATGTTGCACGCAAGGGATATGCGGGCATTATTAACCGGCTGACCGCCGACGAAAACGGCCTGCTGATCGACAACATCTGCGTTGGCACCGGCGTGGGCGACTACGCGCACTATTGCGCCCGACCCACCAGCACCAACGACCTGCACGGCGTCGGCGCGTTCCTAATCATGTGCACCGAGGCGCAGCAGGCGCTGTAACCATACTGGCCCATGCAAAAGAGAGGAGGGGCAGAAATGCCTAGAACGGAACAAACCCTCATGACGGGATGGACCTTCGTGCTGGGAGATGCCGCGGAGGGGGACTTTCAGCCGGTCACGTTGCCCCATGACTGGGCGGTGGATGCGCCGTTTGACCGGAATATGGACCAGGGTATGGCGCAGGCATTCCGCGTGCGCGAGGGCGTCGGCCACTACCGCCGCATGCTGAACCTGCCCGATAAAAAGGCGGACCACCGCTACTGGCTGGACTTTGGCGGCGTCTATGAGTGCGCGGCGGTCAGCATAAACGGCCGCACGGTGGGCGTGCAACAATACGGATACACGCCCTTCCGCCTGGACGTGACGAAGCACGTGCACCAAGGCGACAACCTCATTGAGGTGCGGGTGGATAACACGCAGAGCCCAGTGGACCGCTGGTACAGCGGCTGTGGCATTTATCGCACGGTCAAGTGGATAGAGGCGGAGGAGAAATGCCTGGATGCGCGCGCAATAACGGTGACGACCCATATCGACAGGGATGGTGCGCAGATACGGGTGGATACGGCGGCGGGCGCGCCTATCCGCGCCGCGCTGCTGGATGGCGGGCATCTGGTGTCCAGCTCGGCTAGCGCGGACGATGTTGCGCTGCTCAAGCTGCAGGACGCCAAGCTCTGGTCGGCCGAACACCCGCACCTCTACACGCTCGTGCTCAGGTTAATGGATGGCGAGCGCGCGGCGGACGAGATCAGGATGCGCATCGGCATCCGGGAGATTGAGATGGACCCGGAGCGGGGCATGCTGGTCAACGGCGAAAAGGTGTTCCTCAAGGGAGTCTGCCTGCACCAGGATGTCGGCTGCCGGGGCAACGCGGCGAAAAAGGAGATATGGCGGGAGCGGCTCAGCGTGCTCAAGGAGATGGGCGTCAACGCCATCCGCGCGTCGCACCATGTGTTCAGCGAAGAGTTCGTCGACCTGTGCGACGAGATGGGCTTCTACCTCTACGAGGAATGCTTCGACAAATGGATGAGCGGCCTGTATGGACGCTATTTCCAGGAGCACTGGCGCGAGGACCTGGACGCGATGATCCTGCGCGACCGCAACCGCCCCTGTGTCTTCATGTGGGGCGTGGGCAATGAAGTTGAAAACCAGGGCAAGCCACCGATGCTAAAAATCCTCGCCATGTTGTGCGAGCGCGCTAGGGCGCTGGACAGCAGGCCTGTCTCCGTGGCGATGAATCCGCACTTCCGCGGCGGTGCGGCGGTGGATGCGACCAAAATCCGCGATATCCAGCAGTTCGTCGATGAAGTGGGCGATATGGAGATCGATGATGTGGACGAGCGCGTGGAGCGCATCGGGCGCATCGCGGAGCTGTGCGACATCATCTGCTGCAACTACCAGGAGCAATGGTACGAAAAAATCCACCGTGCCAACCCAGGCAAGCTGATCCTGGGCACGGAGGTCTACCAGCGTTTCATGGGGCATGCGGAGCAGATGCAGAACTTTACCGACAAAAGCCCGGTGCTTGAGGCGATGGGCATGCCGTATGTCATTGGCAGCTTCATCTGGACGGGATA
>JAVBQK010000168.1:0-28529 GCA_031549105.1 Eubacteriales bacterium | reverse complement strand
CGCCGCGCTGCAGGAGGGCGCGCCGGTACGCATGCCGCTTTTGACCGATGCGCCCACCGATGTCAACGCGTCCCGGCCCGAAGAGATTATCGCGGTCTGCGACGCGCTGGGGCGATGCGCGTTTGACGGCGCGCAGCAGTTTGAGCGCGTGTTGCTGCTGGAGACGCGCCGCCTGCGCCGGACAGGCTCCACCACCATCATCACAAGCCGGATGAACCCGGTCATCGCCGATATGATCCTGCGCATTCGCCGGATGGGGCCGAAGGTGCGCGTGCTGCTGGCCGCTGATGTGGAGGATGAGGCCGTGTCACTGCTGGTGCACCGGCTGATGCGCAATGATGTAGAGGTCATGCCGATTGCGGCGGAGCTAGTGTAAGGAGAATGCTTTGCTAAAGACCATCCGCGCGCGTGCATTGAACGCGCTATGGCCCGCTTTGCTCGGGCTCATGCTGTCGCTGGGGCTTCTTTTGCCGGTGCTGCGCGCGCTGGCGCTGGATGCCGCGGGTACGGCGGTTTGGGCCTGTTTGCTAACGGCCGCGGTGCTGGCCGTTGCCGGCTACGGCGGCCGGGTCCGCTGGATCGCGCTGGGAGCTGGCGCTGTGATGCTGCTGATCTACCTGATACCCGGCGGCGGGCTTTTCCGCATCGGCGGCATGCTGGGGGCGGCAGTACACCTCACGCGGGTCAACATGGAGCCGCTTCGTGTTTATTCCCGCGAAGTCGCTGCACTCGCGGGCATCCTGCTGACAATCGCAGGCTTTGCGATGGCGAAACAAAGTGCGGGCTTTTATCCAGCCCTCTCGCTGACGATGATCGCGCTGCTGTTCATCTGGTTCACCGGCACGCGCGATGCGCTGTGGATGCTGGCGCCGTGCCTAATCGCGCTGACCGCGCTCTATGCGCGCTCGGCGAACGAGCAAACGCCCTATGCCCGCGTGATGATGGCCTCCGCGCTGGCGGTGACCGTGGCGCTGGGTATCGCGCAAACCATCACGCTAACCTCCTCTACCATGGAAAACTTCGCCGAGAAGCTGCGCACCTTCATCAGTGACACGCTTTTCTTTACCGATCCCCGCAAGGTATACTCCATCCAGGTGGATGGCTACAAGCCGCTGGAAACGCGGCTGGGCGGCCCGGTCGACCTGCAAAACCGCCCCGTGATGATCGTGGAAACGCCCAATACCGTGCTGCTGCGCGGCGTCATCATGAACGAGTACAACGGTCTTTCGTGGAGCGATACGCTTTCCACCCGGCGCTACCTCTACGGCGACCCGCGCCATCGCAGCATCCGTGCGGATATCATGGATGAAAACCGTCCAGCGGAGGCGTTCCGCGCCAGTTCCGTGATGAAAACATTCGATGTTCGGGTGACGATGGCGTCCGACAGCGCATCGACCCTCTTTGTGTCGCAGCGGATGGAAGACCTGTCAACGCCGATGGAGCTGGTTCCCTACTTTAACACATCGAGCGAGATTTTTGTCACGCGCAACCTTACGGCAGGCGACAGCTACTCCTTCTCCGCCACAACAGTTAACCCCAATGACCCCGCGCTGCCCATGCTGCTGGCACAGGCCGCCGCATCCGCGCCGGCGCGTGACATGTCCGCCTACTTGCGCGTACCCGAGCACATGGCCGATCAGGTGCGCCAGTTGGTAGAGAATATCGTTTCAAACCACGATACGCCGCTGGACATTGCAGTGAACATCCGGGACTACCTGCGCAACAATTTTAGCTATACCCTCACGCCTGTGACGCCGCCCGGCGACCAGGACTTTGTCTCGTACTTCCTCCTGCGTGGCAAGGAGGGATACTGCACGTACTTTGCGTCTTCTATGGCCGTGCTGGGGCGCCTGGCCGGCCTGCCCACGCGCTATGTAGAGGGCTACCGCGCCGACCCGGTGGACGGCGTCGCGCAGGTAACCAGCAAAAAAGCGCACGCCTGGGCCGAAGTGTACTTCCAGGGCTTCGGCTGGATCGTCTTTGACGCCACGCCCGGCGAGGGTGGTGGCGGTTCGGGCAACGACGGCGAGGGAAACGCCAACCGTCCGCCGGACCCCACCCCTACCCCACCGCCGGATGCGCCGGATGGCGAGGAGGAAACGCAGCAGCCGTCCTCCCCCAGCCCGACCCCATCCAACGCGCCCGAGAGCGATGATGGCGGCGACACGCCGCAGGGCGGCGCGGACGATCCGACGCCCTCCCCATCCCCCACACCCACGCAGAACCCAAACGATGTAAACAATCCCGATGATGCGCCCACCGAAGAACCGGACGAGGGAAACGACAACTCCAGCGGCGACAACGGAGACGACGCGTCCCCCAACAAGCCCCCGAAAAGCCGTTGGTGGCTGTGGCTATTTGCGCTGCTGGTGATCGGCCTGTTCGTCTGGCGCATGAAATGGACCGAACCCGCATCTGTCGCCGCGCGCAACGCGCATAACGATGGCGAGCGCCTGCTTGTCTGGTACCGCGCGCTGCTCGGCCTGCTTGCCGCATCCGGCCTTGCCGCACGCCCCGCCGAATCGCCCATCCAGCACGCGCTACGCATTGGCGAGTCTGTCCCGGAAGATGCCGCCCTGCTCGCCGTCGCGGATGCCGTCACGCTGCTGGGCTACGGCCGCTACGGCGCAAGCCCCGCGCAAGTGCTGGAAGCGCAGACATGCTATCAGGTCCTATACAAAAAAGCCCCGCTGAAAGCGAAGCTCGTCTGGCTCTGGCAGCGGATGGCGAAGGGCCTCGGGAGCATCAAGCAGGTGCCGTAGGACCAAGAGGACGGTTGAGACACAAAGAGAGAGAACGCTGGGGGACGCCGTCCCCCAGACCCCTGGCCAAAGGACTTCGCCCTTTGAAATCCCAACTTCGCCTGCGGGCGGGCTTCATTTTTTGCAGTGAAGCGCTTCCCGCCGTGAGGCGAAATGTTGGGTTTCCAAAGGGCGAAGTCCTTTGGCAGGGTCTGGGACAGAGTCCCAGCGTTCCCCCGTTCTCCCATCCCTACCCGACCACCCTCTCCAGCTCCTCATACTGCTCGTGCGTGATGAGCGCGTCGTGCTTGGTGCCGCGTAGCTTGACGATGTACGTCCATCGACCATAGGGCGTTATGTTGTCAATATGGTTGAGGTTGATGATATAGGACTTGTGACAGCGGAAAAACATCTGCTTGTCCAGCCTGGATTCAATCTCGCCCAGCGAATCGCCTATTGTATAACCGATGTCGCCAATCGTATACAGGACGGTGCTGCGGTTTTCACGCTGCACCAGCAGAATATCATCCATGTTGACGAAGTTGACGCCTTCGCGGTGCTTGAGCATCAGCCGCCCTGGGTTCGTCCTGAGCGGGATCGCAGGCGCGGGCGTGCGCTCGGCCGAATCACGGGTGTGCAGCACCTGCTTGACCCGCTCCAGCGTTTGCATCGCGCGGTCTACCTTGAAGGGCTTGAGCAGGTAGTCAAAGGCGTAAACGGAAAAAGCATCGGCCATGTACTGCTCATGCGCGGTGGTGAAGATGAGCACCGTCGCGGGATCGGTATCCTGAATGATCCGCGCAGCCTCCACCCCAGTCATCTTGGGCATCTCCACATCTAGCAGCACCAGCTGCGGCCGGTGCTCTTCCACCAGCTTCAGCAGCGCCTCGCCATCCTCAGCCTGGCCGAGGATGGCAAAGTCACCGCTGCGCTCCAGTATCTTCAGCACGATGGACCGCATCCCGGGATCGTCATCCGCAAAAACCACCCGAATTGGTTCCATCAGTGCTGCCTCCTTGCCGGCCGCCTGGCCAGTATCTCCGAAAAAACCACACCCGCAATGAGCGAGTCCTTCTCAAACGTCAGGTTGATGCCCGGGATTTCCACCGGCTGCATATCATAGGCATCCACAGCCCGCTGCGACGGGCGCTCCCGGTGATCCCCATATCCTTCCACAACTGTTTCATATCCAGGAGTAGTGGCAAGCATGGAGCCGCCCCACGCAAACTGTTCTGGGCGGGCATGCATCTCCGTTTCAATCGGGCACAGCTCCTCCGCAGGCGGCCTAGCGGGCTGTAGCGGCTTAGCAGGCTGCGGGGGCTTGGCAAGCTGGGTCGGCAGCCTTTGCAGCATCGCGCGGGGTTGGGCAGGGCGCGCGGACCGCATGTCGCCATCCTGGGTCGTGGCCGTGGTTTGGGCTGCACGCCTAGCCACCCTGGGGATTACCCACAGGATGAGACCAAGCACAATCAGCAGTTCCATTTACTTCCTCTTGGGCTGCTGCGGCGGTTGCTGCCCTTCAACCTCCGCCTCCGGCTTGGCCGCCCGGGAAATGCTATCGCGCATTGACGTATCGGCGATGGTGTTCTGCATCTGGTAGTAATCCATCACGCCCAGCTTGCCCTCGCGGAGTGCCGCAGCCATAGCCTTGGGCACCTCGGCCTCGCTCTCGACGACCAGCGCGCGCATCTCCTGCACGCGGGCCTTCATCTCCTGCTCCTGCGCAACGGCCATCGCGCGGCGTTCTTCCGCCTTGGCCTGCGCAATGCGGCGGTCCGCCTCGGCCTGATCCATCTGCAACTGTGCGCCGATGTTACGGCCCACGTCTACGTCGGCGATATCGATCGAGAGAATTTCAAACGCGGTACCAGCGTCCAGGCCCTTGTCCAGCACGGTGCGGCTGATGCTATCGGGGTTCTCCAGCACGGCCGCATGCGTCTCCGAGGAGCCGACGGTGGTGACGATACCTTCGCCTACGCGGGCGATAATGGTCTCCTCGCCTGCACCGCCGACGAGGCGCTCAATGTTCGTGCGCACAGTGACGCGCGCCTTGGCCCGCAGCTCAATGCCATCCTTGGCGATTGCGGCGATGACAGGGGTTTCAATGACCTTGGGGTTAACGCTCATCTGCACCGCCTGATGCACATCGCGGCCTGCCAGGTCGATCGCAGCCGCCTGCTCGAACTCCAGCGGAATCTTCGCACGCTGCGCGGCAATCAACGCGTTGATCACGCGATCGATGTTGCCGCCCGCCAGAAAGTGCGCTTCCATCTTGTTGAGGGTAACGTCCAGACCGGCTTTGGTCGCCTTGATCAGCGGGTTGATCAGCCGGGAGGGGACGATGCGGCGAACACGCATGGCGACCAGCGACATGATGCTCACCTTCACGCCCGAAGCCCGCGCCGAGATCCACAGTCCTACCGGGACAAAGGAGAAAAAGACCGCCAGCAGCATCAGCACCAGAACGATCAGCACCAGAGGAAATACGTACTCCATACAGACGCCTCCTTATAAAAGTAGATCAGACTTCGCGAACGACGATCCGGCTTCCCTCCACGCGCTCAATGCTCACCCGCGCGCCTTGCCTGATGAAGACGCCATCGGATACCACGTTGAGCCGAACACCATCAAAGTCGGCAATGCCGCTGGGCCTCAGCACCGTGCGGGCCTCTCCCTCGCGCCCGACAAAGACGCTCATGTCGCTCGATGCAACATAGCCGTCCTCCGCGCGCTCAGCATCCCGCAGAATAATCGGCGACTTGCTCAGCCGCCCACTGGATGCCGATTTGAGTGTGATGGATAGCATGATTGCCACAAGCGCAACAATCACCACCACCAGCCCCAGTGCCGCCAGCGCGCCCGCCTTCAGCCACACGAGCACCGCGCTAACCGCAAGCAGCACAATGCCGGAAATGCCCGGGAGGCCAAAGCCTGGAAGAAAAACTTCCACGACCAGCAGCCCCAGGCCCGCGATGACGCAAATGACGATTGGAAGGTTAGTCAGAAGGAAATCGAGCATAACGCTCCCTCCTCTCTTTGGTATGTGTATCATAACATGGCTGGCAATAAGAAGAAAGATTTGCGCCACCAAACATACGCATGGCCCGCTCAAATGTCAGTGCTGTCGGCCGAAAATAAAACCGCCCCACCGCATCCCTGTCCTTTCCGCACGCGCGTCAGGAAACCAGGAGATACGATGGGGCGCTTAACCATTGATGATACTCTTTACTTTTTCTTTCTGAGCAGGAAATAACCGCCCGCACCGGCAGCAACCACGCCAACGCCTACCAGGACCCACAGCATCGTGCCGCCCTTTTGCGTTTCCACCACAAGCTCCACCGGCTTGGTCTGCGCCGGAGCCGGCGTAGGCGTAAAGTCCATCCGGAACGGATCAGCGGACACGCCCACCTTTCCCTGGTCTGTCGGTGTGACGGTCTGCCCCACCGCGACGGTCAGCGACGGAACGGGGGTGCCAGTGGCTTCGCTCGTGGGCGTCTCGGTTCCTTCCACACGCGATACGACAGGCACCGCATCCTCGGTCGGCGACGGCTGGGTTACTGAATACCCAACATCCGTAGGCGACGGCGTTTCCGTACCCGGCGTTGCCACTTCGCGCGCCACAGCGGTCTGGTCCCCTGTCTCCGGTGTAGTGCCCGGCAGCACGCTCGCGTTTACCGGTGTCGCATCCACGATGGTACCGGGCGTCGCCATCTCGCGCGCCACAGCGGTCTGATCTCCCGAATCCGGCGTGGTGCCCGGCAGCACGCTCGCACTTACCGGTGTCGCATCCACGATGATATCGGGCGTTGCCATCTCGCGTGCTACGGCCGTTTGGTCCACGGTCTCCGGCGTCGTCACCGGCAACACGTTCTGTGCATACGGCGTGGGGTCAACCAAACCCTGCACTGTCCAGTCCGCGATGTCGTCATATGTGCGCGCCAGCGGTGTGGAACCCGCAGTCACAGCGGGACCTGGGGTGATTATCAGCGCGGCGTAAGGCGTGGGCAGCAGCGGAATATCGTCGTTAGGATCAACCGGCTCAAGCGTCAGGGGAGTCCCCTGCGCGTCTGCCGGGTAGAAAGCCGCTTCTCCGCGGTCCTTAGAGGCGTAAACGCGGTATTCCTTCCCGCCGTCACGGCGGTCAAACACGTACAAACCCTCTTGCCCCGGAACTGCCACATAGTATGACGGCAGATCGGCGGGCTGCTCAGGCTCAAAGCCCGCAAAGTACTCGCCAAAGTCCTCCGCCGGGTTCACCGGGTCGGTATTCTCAAGCGCATTGCCTTCCGCATCAGCAGGATAGAAGTCCGGCTTCCCGCGGCCGTACGCGCCAAACATGCGGTAAATCGGGTTGCCGTCGCGATCGGTAAAGGTATAGAGACCCTCGACACCTTCAACAGCCTCGTACCATTCCGGCACAGCCTCCGGCATGGCCGGAACCAACTGCGGCGGCGGCATGTTCACCAGATCGGACGCGGGCACGACCGGCAGCGCGCCCTGCGCGACATTGCCCTGCGCATCGCTGGGATAGAATGCGGGCTCGCCGCGGTTCAGGCTGCCAAAGTAGCGGTACTGCGTCTCGCCATTCACATCCACAAACTGCCAGACACCCGGCGTTTCGGATTCGTAGTAGTAGATCGGCGCGTCCTCACCGGGCAGCGCCACCGGCTCAAAGCCCGCGACATACGCCTCAAAGTCCGCTTGCGGCTTCACCGGCTGCGCTTCTTCGACGATCTTTCCGTCCGCCGTCGCAGGGTAGAACGCGGGGTCCGCGCCGTCCAGCACGCCATAGACGCGGTAGACGGGCTGACCGGAACGGTCGGTCACGGCGTACAAGCTGTCACTTACCACTGTATAGTGCAGTGGGAGCGAGGGCGGCTGGGTACTATCGAATCCCTTGATATAGTTTGCAAAGTCATCTTCCGGGAGCACGGACTGCGCGCCCGTTTCCACAGCGCCGGTTTCATCCGCTGGGTAAAACGCGGGGTCCGCGCCATCCAGGCGGCCATACGCGCGGTAGCGCGTGACGCCATCGCGGCCGGTAAACGCATACAGACCATCAAAGGCTTGCTGGTAATGCGCCGGAATCTCGGTGGGCAGCGCGCTGCCAAAGCCAGCGACATACGCGGCAAAGTCCGCATCGGGCGTGGTGGGCTGTGCATCCACCGCGACAACGCCCAAAGCATCGGCCGGGAAGAACGCGGCCGGGCCGCCATCCATGCGGCCATATGCGCGGGTCACAGTAAGCCCATCCCGATCAGCAAAGGTATAGATGCCAGGGGCGGTTTCGTGATATAGCGCAGGAATCTCAGCTGGGGTAACCGGCACAAAACCCTGTACGTAGGCGGCATAATCGGCCTGGGGCTGCGCTGGCTTTTCGTCCATCACCACATTGCCATTGGCATCTGCCGGGAAAAACATCGGCTCACTGCCGGTCATCGAACCATACGCGCGGTACTGATCCGCCGCAGTGGTCACCGTCCAGAGGCCATCATAGCCGGGTACGGCATCGTAGTAAGAAGGAACCACGCCATCCGGCACGTCCACCGCGACAAAGCCGGGCACGGGTGTCGGTTCGGGCTTAATGCCGCCAAACATCTGGTAGGTGTAGATGACACGCAGCCGGAACATATCGTTCACATCGCGCAGCACAAAGGAAATCACAAGACTCCCGTCCTGGTATAGCGGGGTGGTATCTGTTGAAATCGTAATCGTATCGTTCAGCGGGTTCCCTGTATAGCCGCCGGCGCTGATGCGCGAGACGCGCTCGCCCTGCACATAGGTAGCCAGCAGCGAACTCATCGTCTTGCTGCCCACGGCTTCGGACCCGGAAATCGCAATGGGATACGCAACGCCTGGCTCCAAGTAAATGGGCAGCGGTGTCCACACGTATGTATGGTCCAGCGCAACGGCGCTCTTAGCCATCGTCAGATGAATGCCGGAGGTTGCGGTTTCGTCCCCAAGCAGGACGGATTCCGCCATTAGGCCATCGGACAGGTCCATCCCAAGCCCATTTGCCTGGTAGTCCACGGAATATCCGCCAGTCGGCGTGATCACGGGCTCTTGATCAACACGCACAAGCTGCCAGTACACCGGTGTGCTCGGCGGTTCCGGCATCATCGGCATCATGCCGTCCGCCGCCGCGAGCGATGCGAACGTGCACGCGCACAGCAGCGCCAGCACAATTCCAATGCGCAGGCGCCTCTTCCCTATATAATGGGCATTTGTCACCAGAAGCCCCTCCTCATCCGACGAAAATCCCATTGTCAGTCGTACCATTATACACCAGTCATGCCAATAAAAGCAAGGGAACCGCCCTTGCCTTTTCGAATGTTTTCGCGCTATTTATGGGGTGCATACAATGTTTATACAAAAAATGCTGGTATTTTCTGGTAAAAAAGCGGGCCATCTTGCCCGCTTACGGATTTGCCGGATCTTCCACTTCAATGCGCTCGATCAGCGCCTGCGCGTAACCCCTGGAAATGTGCTCGCTGGAAAACAGCGCGCTCGCACCATTTGAAGCCGTCACCACCCCAATATCCTGGTATTGCTCCTCGTTCTTCATGCGGGCCACCGCGCCAAGAATCTCATCCTTGGTAAAGCGGAACGGCATGGTCATGAGCTTGGTAAACTGGGTCGGGCGTGGATACAGCTTGCTGTCGGAGCGGGTAACCGTAGCGATCGTCGCCAGGATATCCTTATCCTCCAGCAGCGCGTCCAGCGCGGCATACTGCTTGGTCATAATGCTCCCATCATAATAGTAGAAGTCCTTCTTGCCCTGCACCCATGCGGTGTTCGCCAGCGCCGGATGCGCCGCCTCAGTGCCCAGAGTGCCCAGCAGCGCGGCCATATCCTCCTTAGCGATACCAAAGGGCGGGGATACCAACAGCGGCTTCTTGCTCGTCACCTTGGACAGCGCGGTGCGCTTATAGAGATAATCGGCCAGCGCCCGCGCGGGTTCATCCAACGGATTAACCTGCGGCTCCTCAGTTCCGTCAATACGATCGATTTCGTCCATCGTTCCCTCCAGATAAAAGAAAGGCTGACGGAGGAGGGACGAGGAGACGCCAGGGGGACAAAGTCCCCCTGGACCCCCTACCAACGGGCCTTGCCCTTTGGAAACCCAACATTTCGCCTCACGGCGGGAGGGAGGGTTTCACCACATATGATGAACCCAGCCCGCCCGCAGGCGAAACATTGGAGGTCCAGGAGGCATGCCTCCTGGCGGGGGCCTGGGGGACAGCGTCCCCCAGCGTTCTCCCGTCCTTACCCCGACAGCCCCTTCAGTACTTTCCTTACGGCAGCAGGCCCAGCGCGTCGAGATCGTCGGCAACGTCCTTAAGGCCGAACTTTTCGAGCGTGGCGCGGGTGGGTGCGCCGGTCTTCTCGTCCCAGCCGAACTGCTGATAGAACATCGTCAGCGCAAGCTGCCAGTCTTCGCGGTCCAGCTTGGTGGTGCCTTCCTCAAAGGGCTTGAGGTCGGGGTTGGCTTCGAAGATGAACTCGGAGATGACGTCGTGCAGGTTGCGCATGTCGGTATCGCCGACCTGCTTGACGGTCATCGCGCGGTGCAGCTGGATGCAGCGTTCCACAGCGTGGTCGAGGGACTCCTCGGTCCAATCATCGCCGGTGATCGCGGCCATATACTGCGCTTCCACGCTCAGGTCACCCTTGTAGCCGCGCTCCTTGCGGGGAGAGAGGGTCATCGGCCATACCCAGTTGCACAGCGTGAACGAATCGTGCAGCACCTGGCGCATCACGCCAAACTTCGCAAAGCGGGCCTTGCTCTCGTTCATCGGGGTGTAGAAGCTGGGCTTGTCCAGGCAGCCTTCGCCGAAGATTTCATCGCAGATGGACTTCTGCAGGTCATACGGCAGGCCGGAGCCGGTGATGTTGACGATCGTGTGGCACATGCCGTCGCGGTTGTAGATGACGTTGGTCAACTGGCCAACCTGCGCGTCGCACTCGTTGCCGTGGTGGCGCTTTCCGCCGAGCGGGCCCCAAATGCCCAGCGCGGAGGAATGCAGGTAATCCGGCGCGATATCGTGGTACTGCTTGTCCACATAATATGCGCCCTGCGCCAGCGTGGAGAGCGGATGCGTCGGGTCAACCACCAACTCAAGGATATCCTTGATGAAGGTGATGTCGCCGGAATCGCGCTTATCCCACGGGATGGCGTTAAACTGCTCTTCGGTCATGATCTGCTTCATCAGGGCGTAGTCGTCCTTCATGAAGTAGCGCAGCGTCGCGGAGAGCTCGCCGTAGTTGTCCCACAGGCCCATGTCATCGGCCAGCACGGAGCTATAGATGCTCGCGTGAATCTTGCCATCGCCTTCGGCCTCAAAGTCCTCATAGGCGTTCATCAGCGCGCCATAGGGGTTGTTGCCCAGGCACGTGTTGGCGTGCGATCCCACAACGCCGGTCTTCTTCTCCAGCTCGGGGAGATAGACCGCGCCGTAGCAGCGGATCGGGCAGGAAGCGCAGCCCACCATCTTCACGGTGTACTGCTCAGCAACTTCGCCATGGTCCTTAACGGCCTTCTGGCAGCGGTAACCAACCAGCGTCAGTTCGCCCGGAGGTGATTCGCCGGTATCGATCGGGCCGCCCTCGGCCGCGCCCCAGGTCATGCCCGGATGGCCGGTCCAGCGGGTGGACGCGTTGTCATATTCGGACCAGGACTGCGGCACGGTCGGCACCACGTGGTTATTGTTGGAGCCGATCAGGTCGTTCATCACGTAATCGTTCAGCGCCTGAACGTCTTCCGGCTTGGCAACCTGGGTCGAGCCGGTGCCGTAGATCGCGATGGCCTTGAGCTTCTTGCTGCCCAGAATCTTGCCCAGGCCGCCGCCCGCGCAGTGCGCAACGCCGGTGATGAGGCAGGAGAGGTTCAGCTGGTTCTCGCCAGCGATGCCGATGGACATGACGTTGACCTTGGGGCCATACTTCTTGGATAGCTCCACGGTCGTCTCGGTGGTCGTCTTGCCCCACAGATCCGCTGCGTCCTCAACGGTAACTTTATCGTCCATGATGGCGATATACACGGGGGCATCCGCCGAGCCTTCGATGATGACAGCGTCATAGCCCGCGCACTTAAGCTGGGTAGCGCTGTCGCCGCCGACATGGCCGTCAACGATCGCGTTGAACTTGGTGAAGGGCGAAAGCGTGGAGATGGTCATGCGGCCGCTGCACGGCGCGCTGGAACCGGTGTTCGGGCCTACGGCCATGACAACCTTGTTGGCCGGGTCCGTCGGCGGGGTGCCTGCGGGAACCTCATCATACATGATGCGGTTGGCCATGCCCTTGCCGCCGATATAATCAAAGTATTTTTCGCTGCTTTCAGTGACAGCGGTGCGATCCGTCAGGTTGACGCGCAGTAGTTTTCCAGTCCATCCGTTCATGGATCATACCCCTTTCTAGTAGGTTACATCGCCGCCGCGACGTCTTCCCAGTCGATCATCTTCAGCGCGCTGGTCGGGCAGCCGCGCACGCACGCGCCGCAGTTGACGCACTTGGAGGACTTGCGGGTCTCCGCATCCACGCGGGGCATCTTCCACGGGCAGGCGCTCACGCACATGCCGCAGCCGACGCACTTCTCGGTATCGACGATGCGCGCGCCGTTGCGCTCGCTGACGATGATCGCGCCCATCGGGCACGCCTTCATGCACGCGGGGTCGCCGCACTGCTTACAGGTTTCCGGCTCAAAGGTCCAGCTGCCGAAGATGCCGTCCTCATGACGGTAGTCATCCGCGGGGCCATTGAGACCGAAGTTGACGCTATCGCGCACATGGATTCTCGCCATGTAGGGGTGCAGATCCCCGTCGCGCGCGAGGGTGCAGTTCATCTCGCAGCGCTGGCAGCCGGTGCACTTCGCGCGATTGACGACGATGAGCTTCTCAGGCGTGGCCAGAACGTCCACCTGGCCGCTTTCCGCCTGGCCCCGCGTGACGCCCATCAGCGACAGAAGGCTGCTGGACAGCGCGATGCCGGTGAGGCCCTTGCCTGTCAGCTTCATGAATTCGCGCCGGGTATACTCGCGGCTTAGGAATCCCTTTTTCTCCTCAGACATGCCTTTTCCTCCTTAATACCTTGGTTACAACCTAAGAAGTCCACCAAAACACAGCATCGGTACATGCCATTTTTCGGGGACTCCTTCGCACACTGGCTGGCATGCCAATTGCTCGGCATACCAATCGGTCAGACCGGCCGCTGGGGTCGGAAGGACTCGGAGTATGTATTAAGTTGCATACATGATACCACATTGATAAATCCTTCGCAAGCGAATTTGACAGGAAATTATCAGGCGAATCACGTCCGTTCATGTAGATTTTTCGGCGCGCTGTATACGATGGGTGCGGTAGAAAGTGCCTTGCCCACAATGCATACGCCAAGTTCCTCCGCCAGCGACACAGCCAAATCGCTGGGGTATTTCTTGCTGACAATTATTGGTATTCCGGCACTCGCGGTCTTGAGCAGCATCTCCAGTGACACGCGTCCTGTGGCCGCGGCGCAGCAGCGGGCAAAGTCGGTCCCATCCAGCAGGCCGCGCCCAATGACCTTGTCCAGAGCGTTGTGCCGGCCGATATCCTCGCGAAAATGTACGCCTTCGGGCGTCCCAAGCGCCAGGCAGTGCGTGCCGAAATGGCCATCTACACGGAGCAAATCTTGCATAAGCCCGCATAAGTCTTCCAACGAGAACTGGGCCGTGCAGGTGACCGGCCTCAACGAATCCATCCGCACGGCCAATGGCAGCGCAGCGCACAGTGGTGTACGGGTCGTCACGGAAACAGCCAACCCATCAATCCGGATATCCGCGATATCCCCTACCCCATTGATCATCCCCTGGGTGAACAAATACCCTATCGCCAGCTCGTCCAGTGCTTCGGGCGTGCAGATGAACGGGGCCATCTCCTGCCCATCAACCGCAAAGCGCACAATGCGCTCAATCATACTTTCCATGGCCCGGTATGTTCGCCGTGGGCACCTGTGAATCCTGCGCGCCCGGCAACATTCGACATTCTCAATCTTTGCATGTTTACAAACAGGCTTTGGCGTGTTACTCTTTCCGGTAGCACGCCATACACTGCAAAAAGTGTTGATATGTCTATGTTTTTGGAAGTTTATGGCATGAATGTCCTTTGCATTTTTATACCATTTCCCCGCGAATCGGGCGCATCGCGCCAGCTGAAGGAGGACCCTCACATGACCCTGCTCGAAGCGATCCTGGCCGAAATCCCCGCTTACGAAAGTTACCCGTCCATGGAAGCAATGGACGCGGATACCCTCTGCCTTTCGCAAACCCATCCTGCGCGCGCGCATGTGCGCACACTTTGCAAAAGCCCCGCCGGGCGGGATATGCTGTGTCTGACCCTCTCTGGTGGAACAAAAAATGCGCTGGTAGTGGGCAGTCTCTCGCCCAACGAGCCAGCAGGAGCGTTGGCGGCCCAATTCCTTGGCCGCTATTTTTGCGAGCATCCGGACGCACTGGACACGCTTGGCACTACTTTGCACCTGATAAAGTCTGCCGACCCGGACGGCACCGCGCTCAACGAAAGCTGGTTTAACGGCCCGCTTGATCTGTTCCATTATGTGCGCAGCTGTTATTGCCCGGCAATGGATGCGCCGATTCCACAGGTCATACAGGACCTAATTGAAGAGACGGCACCGAACATGGTGTGCATGCCATGCCAGCCCCCGCTGACTTTGCCGGGCGATTGGCATGCCGCGGCACGCGCTTTTTTGTCCGTGCAGATCCTTGCAGTACGCCCATTGCTATCGGATAGAGATCCCTTTACCGCGGCACTCGACGCGCGCCTTGCCGCGCCACCGGTGGAGAAAGGCTCCATCGCACCGCTGCTTGACCTGGGACTGCTGCTCAATGCGGTCGACCACGCGATCATCCGCGCCATCGGCCGGGACGCCGCGTTCCTGCTGGAAACCCTAGCGCGCACCGACCGCTTCCTGCGCGAGACGTGCGAATCCATCGAAGCAGCGGGCGGCGGCATGTTCCCGTCCATCCGCGAGCAGGTTGCGGCCCGGGTGGCGGAAATCTTCCACGCGCTGATGGCGTAGAAACTGCTTTGTCGTTTGCGCCGCCGCGTGCTATACTAAGGAAAACAGCCGCTATGGAAGGATGAAATGCCATGCACAAAAGGATTCTGGTCGCGCCGTCGATGCTGTCGGCCGACTTTGGGCATCTTGCGGAGCAAGCGGAAAAACTGACCAAGGCGGGTGCGGACGTGCTGCACATCGACGTGATGGACGGCATGTTCGTGCCCAACATCTCCTTCGGCGCATGCGTAATCAAGGCGCTGAAGCGCGCGACCCATCTCCCGCTGGATGTGCACATGATGGTGCACCAGCCGGAACGCTATATCGATGACATGGTCGCGGCCGGTGCGGACTACGTGACCGTGCACGTGGAGGCCACACCGCACATCCACCGCGCCATCCAGAAGATTCGCGAACACGAGGGCGTCGTCGCGGGTGTGGCGATCAACCCCGGCACACCCGTCTCCTCGCTGGAATGTGTGCTGGGCGATATAGGTCTGGTGCTGGTGATGACGGTAAACCCGGGCTTCGGCGGGCAGAAGCTGATCATGCCAGCGCTGGAGAAGATCGCGCAGGTGCGGGCGATGCTGGATGCCATCGGCAGCGAAGCGCTGCTGGAGGTGGATGGCGGCGTCTCCGCCGAGAACGTGACGGAGTTCACCGGACGCGGCGCGACGTTGCTGGTCAGCGGCACCGGCGTATTCGGCGCTCCTGATTGGGCCGAGGCGATCCGGCAGATGCGCCGGTAATATCCCCCTTTCCCTCACCCGAATAGCAAGTTTCCCGCTTTGCCGGCATACCCTGCTCTGTGAGGTGGTTTCGATGGCCAACAAGCAGTGCAACTGCGATCTGACAGAAGATGCGCCGGTGGAAAAGCTGTACCCCGTCTGCCGCGTAGGACAAGTGCTGATCCTCGTAGGGCTGGCGTTGGCGTTCCTGAGCTTCATATTCGGCTTCTGGCTCGCCTTTTTGGGCGCGGTGCTGATTCTGATCGGTTATCTGGTCATTGTATCCTGCTAGCGCAGAAAGGGAGGTGGCGACCATTCGGGTTTACATGGTCTGTGTGCGCGCGCCGCGGGGTCTTCGCGGGCTGTTGCGGCTGTTTTCCGGGAAAAGAAGGGGACGGTAGGGCGGCATCAGGCCGATGCCAACGGCCATATAGTCATTCAACCCCAAAATTGACCAAGGTGAGCGAGAGATTTTTTCGTCCGGCAAGGAGCCGGAGCGAGGCGTAGCCAGCAGCTACGTTGAGCGGAGAGCGACGCCGCGGGGCGGAAAAAGATCCGCTCACTTTGGTCGGTTTTGGGGTTGGATGACTATACATAGAGAACACGCCAAGACCGAACGGTAATAGCTCCGTTCGGTCTTGGCGTGTTTCCCTTGAAACCGGCTGTGGCTTACAGGGCGCGCTGCACCTTGCCGCTGCGCAGGCAACGGGTGCACACGTTCATGTGGCAAACAGTGCCGTTTATCAAAACGCGAACACGCTGCGTATTGGGAGCCCAAACGCGGCGGGTGTGACGCTTGGAGTGGCTGACGGCGTTGCCGGACATCAGGCCCTTTTCACAGATCTGACAAAACTTGCCCATGGGATATATACCTCCTTTAGGTCGCGACGAGTATTGTATCATTTATCGGCACGGTTTGCAACTCCTTTTTATGGGGATTTTTTGTATCTTTTGGCATAGCTTGGGTTTTTTATTTGACAACAGGCCCGATGCGCGATAGAATATTTGTTTGTGAGTTGATCTATCCGTGAGGAGGGCCCCATGCCGCATGCAACCCTATCCGGCGATGCGCAGCTAGAGCGCGCAATTGCAGACCGCCGGACGTTCGCCATCATATCCCACCCCGACGCGGGCAAAACCACGCTGACCGAAAAGCTGCTGCTGTACGGCGGGGCGATTCGCCAGGCAGGTTCCGTCAAAGCGCGCAAAGCCGAAAAGTTCGCCACCAGCGACTGGATGGAGATCGAAAAGCAGCGCGGCATTTCGGTTACCTCCAGCGCAATGCAGTTCTCTTATGAAGGAACGCATGTCAACATCCTCGATACCCCTGGCCACCAGGACTTCTCCGAGGATACCTACCGCGTGCTGGTCGCGGCCGATAGCGCTGTGATGCTCATCGACGCCGCGCGCGGCGTGGAGACGCAGACCATCAAGCTCTTCAAGGTGTGCCGCCTGCGCGGCATTCCAATCTTTACATTCGTCAACAAGATGGACCGCGCCGCCAAAGACCCCTTCGCGCTGATGGAGGAGCTGGAGACGGTGCTGGGCATCCGCGCCTGTCCGATGAACTGGCCCATCGGCGTCGACGGCGACTTCCAGGGCGTCTGCCACCGCGACACGCGCACGGTCGATCTGTACAGTGCGGGCGACCACGGTAAGCGGCGCGTGGATACCTACGAAATCGGCATGGACGATCCGGCGCTGCATACCGCGCTGGACGAACATTACATCACCCGGCTGCAAAACGAGATGGAGCTGCTGGACGTAGCGGGCGACGCCTTCGACGAGGAAGCTGTGGCGTGTGGCGAATTGACGCCGATGTTCTTCGGCAGCGCGGTGTCCAACTTCGGCGTGGAGCCGTTCCTGCGCCGCTTCCTGCGCTATGCACCGACCCCCGCTCCGCGCCTGACCGACGCGGGCCCCATCGAACCCGCCAGCCCCGATTTCACCGGCTTTATCTTCAAGATACAGGCCAACATGAACCCGGCCCACCGGGATCGCCTTGCCTTCCTGCGCATCTGCTCGGGCGTGTTCGAAAAAGGCATGACCGTCTGGCACAGCGGCACTGACAAGCCCATGCAGCTCAAGCAGCCGCAGCAGTTCATGGCGGACGAGCGGGAGAGCGTCGAGGTCGCCTACCCGGGCGACATCATTGGCCTGTTTGACCCGGGCGTCTTCCGCCTGGGCGATACGCTGGCCGTGGGTAAGAAGGTGCGCTATGAGGGCATCCCGGTGTTCGCGCCGGAATTCTTCGCCCGGGTCAGCGCGCTGGACAGCATGAAGCGCAAACAGTTCGTCAAGGGCGTGTCCCAGCTTTCCGAGGAGGGCGCGATCCAGACCTTCAAGCGCCCGGAGATCGGCCGCGAAGAGCTGATCGTCGGCGTAGTCGGCGTGCTGCAGTTTGACGTGCTGGAACACCGCCTGCGCAGCGAGTATGGCGTGGAGATCCGGCGCGAACCGCTGGAGTACCGCTTCGTCCGCTGGATTGAGGAAAGCTCCGGCCCCGCGCAGAGCCTGCGCCTGTCGTCAACCTCCATCGTCGCGCAGGACCGGTTCGACCGCGAGGTACTGCTGTTCCAGAACGAGTGGTCCATCCGCTGGGCGGAGGAGAACAACAAGGGGCTTCGGCTTGCCGAGACCGCGAAAGCAACCTTTTGATAGAACCGACCTTTTGGTATCGGAAAGGAAAATACATGTCCACATCCATTCGCTCCGACATCCGTAACATCGCCATCATCGCCCACGTTGATCATGGCAAGACCACCCTCGTAGACGGCATGCTGCGCCAGAGCGGCACATTCCGTGACAACCAGCAGGTCGCTGAGCGCGTGATGGACTCCGGCGACATCGAGCGCGAGCGCGGCATAACCATCCTGGCCAAGAACACCGCCATTCACTGGAACGGCGTGAAGATCAACATCGTCGACACCCCCGGCCACGCCGACTTTTCCGGCGAGGTGGAGCGCGTGCTGAAGATGGTTGACGGCGTAATGCTGCTCGTCGACGCGTTCGAAGGGCCCATGCCGCAGACCCGCTTCGTGCTGCGCAAGGCGTTGGAGCTGCGCCTGCCGGTGATCGTCTGCGTCAACAAGACCGACCGGGCCGATGCGCGCTGCGACGAGGTTATCGATGAGGTGCTGGACCTGCTCATCGAGCTGAACGCGCCCGAGGAGCAGCTGGACAAGCCGATCCTGTTCGCCTCCGCGCGCCAGGGTACCGCCACGCTTGACTGGAAAAATCCCGGCGAAAGCCTCGCACCGCTGTTCGACGCGATTCTCGAATATATTCCTGCGCCCGAGGGCGACCAGGACGGCCCGGCGCAGGTGCTCATATCCACGATTGACTACAGCGAATATCTGGGCCGCATCGGCATTGGCCGCATTGCCCGGGGCACGCTGACAGAAGGCATGCAGGCCGTCCGCTGCACGCATGGCGAAGAGCGCGCGACCCCATCCATGCGCCTAGCCGGTCTATACACGTTTGACGGGCTCAAGCGCGTCGAGGCCGAGGCCGTGTCGATGGGCGACATCGTCGCGCTCAGCGGGTTTGATGAGCTGAACATCGGCGAGACGGTCTGCGACCCCGCGCAGGTGGAGCCGCTGCCGTTCGTGCGCATTTCCGAACCGACCGTACGGATGACGTTCTCCGTCAACGACAGCCCGTTTGCCGGGCGAGAAGGAAAATACGTCACCAGCCGCCACCTGCGCGCGCGTCTGATGCGTGAGCTGCAAACGGATGTCTCGCTGCGCGTGGAGGAAACCGCCACACCCGATGCGTTCCTCGTCAGCGGGCGGGGCGAGCTGCACCTGTCCATCCTGATTGAGACGATGCGCCGCCAGGGCTACGAGCTGCAGGTCTCCAAGCCAGAAGTGCTCTTCAAGGAAATAGACGGCGAAAAGTGCGAGCCAATTGAGCGGATGGTCGCGGACGTGCCGCAGGCCTACGCGGGCGCGGTCATTGAGAAGATCGGCCGCCGGCGCGGCACGCTGGAGAGCATGGCCGGCCAGGACCGCGTGCGCCTGGAGTTCCTCGTTCCCTCGCGTGGCCTGTTCGGCTACCGCTCCGAGTTCATGACCGATACGCGCGGTGAGGGCATCATGTCCGCCGTGTTTGAAGGCTATGTCCCGTACAAGGGCGATCTGCCCACGCGCACCGTGGGTTCCCTCGTTGCGTTTGAAACAGGCGATTCGACCGCCTACGGCCTCTACGGCGCGCAGGACCGCGGCTCCCTCTTCATCGGCCCGGGTACACCCGTCTACGCCGGGATGATGGTCGGTGCCTCCGCCCGCCCAGGCGATATCGACGTAAACATCTGCAAAAAGAAGCACGTCACCAACACCCGCAACTCCGGCGCGGCCGAAGACAGCCTCCGCCTAGTCTCCATGCGCAACCTATCACTGGAGGAGTGCCTGGAGTTCATCGCGGACGACGAGCTGCTGGAAGTCACCCCCCTAACACTCCGCATGCGCAAGCGCGTGCTGAGCCACGAAGGGCGCCTCAAGCTGATGGCGCGCAAGGGGAAGTAAGTAGGGACGTGGGGTAAGAGACCCCAGGAGGCTCTGCCTCCTGGACCTCCGCGAAGGGCGTTGCCCTTTCGAAACCCATGTTGCGCTCACGCACGGGTGGGAACTAGCAATTACGAAAGAACCTGTTTCTGTTTGCGCAGAGGCAGGTTCTTCAATATACATCAACATACACAAAAACCCACCCCTGCGTGAGCAGACATGGGTTTCGAAAGGGCAACGCCCTTCGCGGGGTCCAGGGGCAGAGCCCCTGGCGTCTCCCCCTACGCTTCTCTCTTCACCGTCGGCTTCACGTACCGCGCGACCTGCGCACCAACTTCATACAGCAGGTACATGGGGATCCCCAGCATACACTGGGAGACCACGTCCGGCGGGGTGAGGATTGCAGCTGCCACAGCAATGGCAAGAATCACGAATTTGCGGTTCTTCGCCAGCGTTCCGTAGTTGATCCACCCGCGACGTGTCATCATGTAGATGGCGACGGGAAGCTCGAACATCAGGCCGAAGGGAAGTACGAACGAGAGCACGAAGCCGAAGTACTGGTCCACCGACCATAACGTGGTCGCCACGCCCTCTCCGGCCTCAAAGAACAGGTCGATTGCCAGCGGGAACACATATAAGTACGAGAAAACCACACCGACAATAAAAAGCAACAGCGCGATAAAGAATAGTACCGCAAAAAGCCGCTTCTCTTCGGGGTACAGCGCCGGAGCGATGAACGACCAAATCTGCTGCATGACGACGGGCATCGCGGCAATCACGGCTGCGACCAGACACGCCTTGAACTGCATCATCAACGCCTCGGACACGTGCGTTGCCACAACTTCAATTTCTCGCGCGTGCAGCGGCGCAAGGATGAAGTTAACCAACGGCTCGCGTACAAGGTAGAAGATGGCCACAAACGCAATGCCGATCGCCGCGACCGTGATGATCACGACTTTACGTATCGCGCGCAGGTGCTCGGCGAGCACCTGCCCCTTTGTTTGCACGTTTGACACGGTTATTTATCTTCCGTCTTTTCCTCGGGCTTGGCTTCGGCTTCCTTATCGCCCGGCGTGACTTCCTTCTTGAACTCGCGAATGCTCTGGCCCAGCGCCTTGCCAACGCCGGCCAGTTTGCCGCCGCCGAACAATACCAACGCCAGCACCAGAATCAGCAGTATCTCCGTAATGCCTAGTCTCATGCGATAGCCTCCTACACGTTGCGCTTACTTAGGGGTACCCGGGGGATTTGATTTTACCGCGGTCTTGGCCTCCCGCATCGCCTTCTCAGCGTCCAGCTTTGCCTTTTTGAGCTCCACAGTGGGATCGACATCCTGCAGCGTCTTCTTCAGATCGAGCTCGGTGTCTTTGAACTCCTGGATGGTTTCATCCAGGCCGGTCTCATCCTTGAACTGCTGGAACATCTCCTGTAGATAGCGCACCGCTTTCCCGAGCGCGCGCGCAACCTTCGGCAAATCCTTAGGCCCTACGATGACGAACGCGACCAGCAGGATCAAAATTAACTCCGAAAAACCAACGTTGAACATCGGGCTTGTCCGTCACCCCTCTTTCGAATACACCGACAGTATACTCTACCAAGCGCGAAAATGCAAAGGTTTTGTATTTTTATTATCAATCATTTTGCGCCTTTGGCAATAATATCTAGCGCGTACCACTCGGCCGCAGCGGCTGTGGAGATGCCCATTTCCGTAGATATATGCAGCACTTTCAGCACAGTATTGTAGATGCGGTCTACCTTTTCACCGATCGCATCCCGGTCAAACCGGTCTGCAATAATTTCCTCGCCGCAGTTGATAATGCCACCCGCATTGACGATAAAATCCGGCAAATAAAGGATATCCTGCGCCGCCAGCGCGTCCCCGGTTTCCGGGTCGCACAAGACATTGTTCGCCGCGCCGCAGATCATCCGGCAGCGAAGACTATCCGCGTTTTGCAGACTGAACACCGCACCCAGCGCGCAGGGCGAGAGGATATCGCACTCCGTGACCAAAATCTCGTCCGCCGTGACCGCTTTCGCGCCGTAAACCGCAACCGCACGGTCCATCGCTTCTTTATTGATATCGTATACTTTCAGCTTCGCACCCGCCTGGTGCAGCAGCCCGCACAGCGCATATCCCACGCTGCCCAGCCCCTGCACCGCGACAGTCATGCCGGTCAGGTCATCCGTGCCAAACCGCACGCTTGCCCCAGCGCGCAGGCCTTGCATTACGCCGCGCGCCGTGAATGGCGACGGGTTGCCGCTGATCTCCGGCGTGCCGGTCACGTAGGGCGTGACCTCCTGTATCAGCGCGATATCGGCGGTATTGGTGTTCACATCCTCGGCTGTATAATACCGGCCGCCCAGCGAATCAATCATCCGCCCGAGCGCATGAAAATACGCCGGGCTTTTCAATTTCTTGGGATCGCCGATGAGGACCGTCTTGCCACCGCCCAGCGGAAGGCCCGCCGCGGCGTTCTTGAGGCTCATGCCCCGGGAGAGGCGCATCACGTCGTAGATCGCGTCGTCTTCCGTCTTGTAATCCAGAAAGCGTGCGCCGCCGACAGCAGGCCCCAGCACGGTCGAGTGGATGGCGATGATGGCCCGAAGCCCTGTTTCTTTGTCCTGTCCGAAAATGACCTGTTCGTGTCCGTATGCGTCCATTTGCGCAAGCATGTTCATAGGGAAGGTCCCTCCGCCGCTGTTTCAATTCCGCGATATAGTCACCGAACTCCGAAACCAGAGCGTAGGGACGAGGGATTTTTTCGCAGGGCAAGGAGCCGGAAGGAGGCGTAGCCGGCAGCTACGTCGACTGGAGAGCGACGCAGTTATGCGGAAAAAGATCCGTTCCTGCGCTCTGGTTTCGGAGTTCGGTTACTATAACGTGGTTCCCTATAATTCGCGCAAACGGCGCGCATTCCTGCTCAGCGCGCAAAAGTGGATCATTTCCCTATCGTGGCCGCGCATGCGATGGAAAGCAGCTTGTTCTCCTCCGTGTCCGCCCGCGAGGTTAACGCGATCGGCACGGTCGCGCCCACCACAACGCCGCCAAAAAAGCTATCCCCCGCAAAGGCAAATGTCTTGCCCACGCTGTTGGCCGCCTCAATGTCGTGGAAAAGCAGAATGTCCGCCTCTCCAGCCACATCGGATACGATACCTTTGCGCCGCACGGACTCCTTGGAGATGGCTAGGTCTATCGCGAGCGGGCCATCCACCACACAGCCCCGGATCTGCCCGCGCCGGTACATCGCCGTCAGCGCGGCGGCGTCCATCGTCGCAGGCAGTTCGGGGTTGATCGTCTCTACTGCCGCGAGAATGGCCACCTTGGGCCGCTCAATGCCCAGCGCACGCGCCACCTCCACGGCATTGTTTAACATCTCTACCTTCTTTTCCAGGTCCGGGTGTGGAATCATCGCACCGTCGGTCAGCAGCAGCATCTTCTCCAGCACCGGCGAGTGCACGATGCTGACATGTGATAAAAGCCGACCCGTGCGCAGACCGTTTTCGCGGTCAAGCACCGCCCGGAGCAGCGTTGCCGTATGCAGCAATCCCTTCATCAGCATGGTAGCACGCCCCTGCCGCACCAGCGCCACGGCGGCGCGGGCCGCGTCCACTTCCGACGCCGCAGGCATGATCTCAAACCCGGCGATATCCACCTGCGCCTCCCTTGCGCTGGTACGAATCCGCATCGGATCGCCGCAGAAAATGGGCGTAGCAATGCCCCACTCGTGTGCCCTAACCATCGCCCGCAGCACCGCGCCGTCATCCGCCGCCGCTACCGCCGCCACCGCGCCCTTTGCGGGATGCATCCCCGCCAGGATCGTCTCAAAATCCATCCGAACACCTCCTTTGGTAACAGTGTAAACACAGCATTCTTTCCATATGCCAGTGTAACCCAAAAACATCCTGCTGAAACCCATACTGCCTGCCATGCATGTTGCCGGGCGCCTTGGGACAGCCTATGGAAAAAGAGGATAAAAGAGGAAAATCCATGAAAAACACCTTTGAGGGGTGGTACTATAAACATCAGCGCGGCGCGGAAACGCTGGCACTAATCCCTGGCCGATCGCAAGAAGGCGCGTTCATCCAAGTTCTTACCGGAACTAGCTCCTTTTGGGCGCCGTACCGGCTCAGCGAATATGAAGCCGGAGACACCCTGCGCGTAGGTGGCAGCCGTTTCTCCCGCACGGGCGCCGTTCTAGACATCCACACCCCGGAAATCAACCTGCTGGGCGAGCTTCGCTACACAGACCTGACCCCACTCTCCACGGATATCATGGGACCCTTCCGCCATCTACCAATGGAGTGCCGCCATTCCGTTGCGAGCATGCACCACCATATAACCGGTGAAGTGCGCCTCAACGGCCGTGAGCTTAACTTCACCGATGGCACGGGCTACATCGAGGGCGACAGCGGCCGCTCGTTTCCATCTGCCTACACCTGGATACACTGCAACGCCTTCGACGAGAAATGCTCCGTCATGGCCTCCATCGCCACAATCCCCGCGCTGGGCTTTCATTTCCAGGGCTGCATCTGCTCAATATGGTACCAAGGCCGCGAATACCGCCTGGCAACCTACCGGGGCGTCAAAGTCCGCCGGTTCACCTCGGATCGCATCGAACTGGTACAGGACCGCATGCAGCTATGCATAGATATTCGGCGCGGCGAAGGCCGTCGCCTGCTAGCCCCCCAAAGAGGCGCGATGACCCGAACCGTGCGCGAGGCCGCCGCCGTGGAAGCCCGCTTCCGCTTCCGTGTGGGGACAAAGCTGCTGTTCGACAAAAGGAGTGCGTATGCGAGTTATGAGAGCGCGGGCGGGGAAGGGGGACGCAAAGGGGCTCTGCCCCTTTGATCCCCGAGAAGGGCTTTGCCCTTTCCAAACCCATGTTGCGCTCACGCGCGGGTTAAGCTAAGTATGCTGCAACCCCTGCGTGAGCAGATATGGGTTTGGAAAGGGCAAAGCCCTTCCTGGGATTCCCAAGGGCAGCGCCCTTGGGCCGCCGGAGGCCGCCCTCTCGTCGTCCCCCCGTTGACATCCGCCATCCCGAATGCTACGATGGTGCAAAATCAATCATGCCAAAGAAGGGACATTGACGATGAAAACAACCGCGCTTCGCCTCTACGGCAAAGAAGACCTTCGGCTGGAAACATTTGAACTGCCACCCATCGCGGAGGGGGAAATCCTCTGCCGCGTGATATCTGACAGCGTATGCATGTCCTCCTACAAAGCGGCGATGCAGGGCGCGGCGCACAAGCGCGTGCCGGACGATGTCGCGGAGAACCCCGTTATTATCGGGCACGAGTTCTGCGGGGAGATCGTTGAGGTCGGCGCGAAGTGGAAGGATACATATACGCCCGGCCAGCGCTTCACCATTCAACCGAATCTCAACTATAAGGGCTCGTTGGCTGCGCCCGGCTATTCCTACGCCTACATGGGCGGCGCGGCGACGATGATCATCCTCGCCAGCGAGGTGATGGAACTGGGCTACCTGCTGCCGTACACGGGCGAGAGCTTCTTTGAGGGCTCGCTGGCCGAACCGATGAGCTGCATCGTCGGCGGGTATCATGCCGCGTACCATACGCAAAACGGCGTTTACACGCATCAGATGGGCATTCGCGAGGGCGGCCGCTGCGCCATCCTGGCGGGTGCGGGCCCGATGGGCCTGGGCGCGATCGACTATGCGCTTCACGGGCCCCGCAGGCCTGGCGTGCTGGTCGTCACTGATATTGACGAAGCAAGGCTGAACCGCGCAAAGGATATCTTCCCGCCCGAAGAAGGCGCGCGCAATGGCGTGGCGCTGCACTACCTCTCCGGCCGCAGCGATGAGGAGATGCTGGCGCTGACGAACGGCGAGGGATATGACGATGTGTTCGTCTACGCGCCGGTCAAACCCGTCGTTGAACAGGCAGATCGCCTGCTCGCACGCGATGGTTGCCTGAGCTTCTTCGCAGGCCCGACCGACCCGAAGTTCTCCGCGATGATGAACTTTTACAATGTACATTACGCGTCCACGCATCTGGTGGGCACCAGCGGCGGCAACCTGGACGATATGATCGAGTCGCTGGACATGACGGCTAAGGGACTGATCCAGCCCGCCTGCATGGTGACGCACGTGGGTGGCCTGGACGCGGCAGCGCATACCACGCTGAACCTGCCCTCCATCCCCGGCGGCAAGAAGCTGATCTACACGCACATCCGCATGCCACTGACCGCGCTGACCGATCTGGAGGAGGCGGGCAAGGCCGATCCACGCTTTGCTAAGCTCCACGAGATCTGCGCCGCACACAACATGCTCTGGAACGCCGAGGCTGAGCGGTACACATTGGAGGCGTTTAGCGCGGAGTAAGTTACTCGGCCTGTATGCCCGCGTCGTACACCCAAGGGGTAAAACCGACGGAGTCCAGGCTCAGCCCATCCCGAAGCACATAGTTGCCATTCTTGGCATCCACAAAGGGCGAGGTCTTCGTGTAGCGGAGGTTCTCGCCCATTACTATGTTTTCATCGCCATAGGCCCGGAAATAGAACGGCTCGCTGCCCACGAGGATGTTGGATTCCAGCAGGAACGTGCCCTTGGCATCCTTGTCCGTAATGCCCACCTGCGAACTTTTATTGTTTGCGAATATGTTGTTGCGCACAATGTTATAGACACCCTGGTTCTGGTGGAACCCCTGCGCTGAGCAATCGTACACGAGGTTTCGCTCTACCAGCACGCCGCTTGCGCCTTCATCCAGGTATACACCCCAGCCACCGTACTGCCGGGCGGTGACATTGTAAATGATGTTGTCGCTGACCATGGTGCCCGTCTGCGTGCCCAGCAGGTATATGCCGCCCATATCGGAAAGCATGCCCTGGCCAATGTTGTAGATCAGATTGTTCGTGATCTTCAGGCCGTAGGTGGCGCTTTGCGCCGCGCCCCAGACCCATCCGCCGGAGATCGCGGAGTAGTACCCCTCATGGATTTCATTGTGCATCACGGTGATATCGGACGCATGGATGATCAGAACCGCGGCGGCATTATAAAAGTTGCGCCCAAACCCGGCGATGCTGTTGTTTGCAACGGTGATGCGCGTGGTTGCCTGGGGATCGTTCCTGATGTTCTTCCCCTTGATATACACCGCGTGCGCGCCAATGTTGGTGAAGGTGCAGCGGGTCACCGCGGAGTCGCGAACGTTATAGTCAAACCGAATGCAGCCCGCGCCGATATCGGTGAACGTGCAGTGGTCAAAAACGATATTACGCGCGTCGCGCACATAGATGCTGGCGTCAGCGTCATAGGCGGCCTGCGGGAAGTCCACTTCACGGTCGCGAAGCGGAATGGACCAGCCAGTTCTGGAGAAAGTGATGCCGCTGAATCTGATGTCATTGACGTTTTCAATGGTAACAAGGCGCTCCAACACGCCCGCGTACAGCGTCGTCTCCCATATATCGTCCGTGGCGCGCGGCGCGTAGATGAGCGTGCGGCTGGTGGCGTCAAACGCCCACTCGCCCGGGCTCAGCGGCGTGCCAAGCACGTTTTCGAACCAATAGACATCCTTGGCGCTGATGGTCATCGAAGTGCGCCGGTTCAGAATGATGCGTCCGGAATCAGGGACATACCCCGCGATGCCGGTGATCTCGTCCTTCCACAGGTGCGGCATCCGCAGCCGCGCACCCTCCAGCGAAATGGTGATATCCGACGGCTTGGCGTAAAAGGCGCTGAACTGGGACTGGTTGCCAAAGGACGCCTGCTCCTTGCTGGTTGGATGGATCGCATCGGAAGCGTCCACCTTCGCCACGGCGAGCGTGCCCGATTTGGGCCAGCGCGCCGAGGGCAGCGCGCCCATGCTGTCATACACCGCGAGCAGGCTGTCCGTCTCCAGGCGGGCCATCCACACCTGCCTCCCAAGGTACTGGGTCTCTGTCCAATCGGTGATGGCCACAGCGCCACTGATCACCGGCGGATCGCTGCTTACCGCGCGGATGGTGATGGGCGTGCTGTCGCGGTACGTAAACGAAATAGGGCTGTCCAAATAATACGTACCGCCATACAACCAGATGGTCGCGCCCTCGGAGGGCACATTCATCTGCTGTAACATTTTCAGCGCGGCGTCAATCGTCTGAAGCGGCGCAACGGCGCTTCCCTCATTCCCGTCATGCCCCTCCGGAGAGACGAAGATATCACAACCATCCCCGGAAGTCCCCACAGTCGGCACCAGCAACGCCGCGCAACCCATAATCGGCAACGCCAGAACCGCGCAGAGAAGAAGAATACAGAAAACCTTTTTTATGGTCATGCAGTACCTCAAAGCAAAAACGTCGGGGGGCCTCCGGCGGTCCAAGGGCTCTGACCCGGGTTTTCCTATTGTCGCGGCGCAAGCGCCGCTCTGTAGGAAAACCGACCTGCGGCGCATTTGATTCCGCCACTGGCGGAATGCGCCTCCGATCCCTTGGAAATCCCGGGAAGGGCTTTGCCCTTTCCAAACCCATGTTGCGCTCGCGCGCAGGGGCTATGTTAAGGTAGATACCCACC
>JAVBQK010000100.1:0-4705 GCA_031549105.1 Eubacteriales bacterium | reverse complement strand
CCGCCCGCAGGCGAAACATTGGAGGTCCAGGAGGCTCGCCTCCTGGCAGGGGTCAATGGGACAGAGTCCCCTTGCGTTCTCCCGTTCCTCTCCCTTGTAACAAAAAACGGCCTTCTCTCGCACCGCTCAAGAAGGCCGCTTAGGTCGGTTGGGTTACTTGCCCGCGACTTCCGCCACCGGGTAGACGCTGCACTGGGTCTTGTCCTTGCCCTTGCGCTCGAAGCGGACGACGCCGTGCGCCAAAGCGAACAACGTGTCGTCGCGGCCGAGGCCGACGTTCAGGCCCGGATGGATCGCGGTGCCGCGCTGGCGAACAAGAATGTTGCCGGCGAGCACGAACTGGCCGTCCGCGCGCTTCGGTCCTAGGCGCTTGGAGTTGCTATCGCGACCGTTGCGCGAGCTACCGACGCCTTTTTTGTGGGCAAAGAGCTGCAAATTCATCTGAAGCATGGTTGCACCTCCTGTTTTCTAATCAACCCTCACATACTGAGGATAGGAAACCGCCATATCGCTAAATCCCTGGCGGGCCGTGCGCAGGATGACCTGGGCAGCAAACCGGGTTTTCGCGCTCATGTTCGCGGGGAGCCTGACGCTCAGAAAGCCGTCACGCACATGGGTTCGGGGCGTAACGCCCGCGACGCTCTCCAGTGCGTTGGCTGCGGTGATCGACAGCGCCGAGATGCCGGCACAGACGATGTCCTCGCCCGCGGGGGCGCTGCCGGTGTGGCCGATCACGGAAAACCCGCGAAGGTGGCCGGCCTGGCTGCGATAGAAGCGGATACTCGTCATCGTTAGGCGGAAATGCCGGTGATTTCGAGCTTAGTGTAGGGCTGGCGATGGCCCTGCTTGCGGCGGTAGTTCTTCTTGCTCTTGTACTTGAAGATGATAATCTTCTCGCCCTTGACCTGGCCGAGCACCTTTGCCTTTACCTTGGCGCCCGAGACAAGCGGCTTGCCGACGGTTACTCCGTCTTCCTTGCCCAGCAGCAACACATCGAAATCGACGGTCGCGTTCGGCGAAAGGTCAAGTTTTTCAACGAAGATAACGTCACCTTGCTGGACGCGGTACTGCTTTCCACCCGTTTCAATAATGGCGTACACGCGTGATCCTCCCTCTTGAATACTCGCCGACGGAAGGCGTCCATCAAAAAATGGCGCTTTTTGGCCTGCGCCGAGCGGCTTGCCGATATAGAATAGCAAAAAACCGTTGTCTTGTCAACAAAAATCGCTTAAAGAGAGCAGCCAATTCGGTAAAACGCGAATGCGCCCTTTTTTTCGTCCCGTCACACATTTGCCACATTTGTTTGTTACACTGAGGAAAACATTATTGGAGAGGTGACGTGCGTGAGCGCATCCCCCATTATTTTGATTTGTGATGATGACCCGGTGGTACACCAGTCCCTTTCGCTGTACCTGGATGCAGAGGGCTTTGCCCACGCGTCCGCGTACGACGGCGACGAGGCGCTGAAGATGATGGAGGCGACATCGCCGCCGGACCTGATTTTGCTGGACGTGATGATGCCCAAGATGGGTGGGCTGGACGTCTGCCGCGAGCTGCGCAAGACATCGCGCGTGCCGGTGATCATGCTGACGGCGCGCGGCGAGGAAATTGACCGCATTGTCGGGCTGGAGCTTGGCGCGGACGATTATATTGTCAAGCCCTTTTCGCCGCGCGAAGTGGTGTCCCGCATTAAGGCGGTGCTGCGGCGTACCGCGCCCCAGCCTGCCGGCAGCGAACCTACGGCGCTGAAGTTTGGCAACCTGGAGATTCAGCCGGAGCGCTATCTGGTGTTGCTGGCGGGCGAGCCTGTCGCGATGACCCCGCGCGAGGTGGAGCTGCTGCACCTGTTGGCGGCGCACCCGGGCCGTGTCTATCCGCGCGATACGATCCTGCAGCAGGTGTGGGGCTTTGACTATTACGGCGATACGCGCACGGTCGACACCCATATCAAGCGTGTGCGGCAAAAGCTGGCCTGCGACGATCCGTCCTGGGAAATCGTAACGGTCTACGGCGTGGGCTATAAATTCGAGGCGCTCGGGGCATGACAAAGAGCCTGTCGCTGCGGCGAATCCTGGTGCTGGTGATCACCAGCGTGTTGCTGTCCGCGTTCATCACGCTGACGGTCTATTCGTGGTTGTCTCCCAGCATCTTCGCGCAGGCGAAATTCAATGACCTGTACCCCCGCGCGCAGTACCTGGCCGAGCAGGCGGCGAGGTTTTTCGCTTCCGATCGGGACCACCAATACCTCACGCTCTTCGGGCTGGATAGCGAGCAATGGGGCGCGACTGTCTATCTGCTCGATAAGGACCGAAATGTTGTCGCCAACTCCGACGCGGACATTCCCCACTCCAGCTACGGCGTAACGATAGAAAACTTCGAGACGCTGGTGCAGGAGGTGCTGGGCGGGCAAGAGTTGAAGTACACCAGCTACCTGGTGAAGCAGATAGGATCGAATAGCGGGATAGACCTTCTGTTCATCGGCATTCCGGTGCTGGTGAACGATGAGGTCGCCGGCGCGGTGATCATGCTAAAGCCGCTACAGGAGATTGTCTCGTCGATGTCGATGCTATCAGCCGCGCTGTGGTCATCGGCGCTGGCTGTGCTGGTGGGCATGCTGCCGCTGGTCTATTGGCTGGCCAACCGCATCACCTACCCCATTCGCCAGATGCGCGATGTAGCGCTGCGCATGGCGGGCGGTGATTTCATCCTGCGTGCCAACTCAAATGAAAAGGGCGAAATGGGGGATCTTGCGAGCGCGCTGAACCATCTCTCGTCAGAGCTGGGCATGACAATCGGCGCGCTAACCTACGAGCGTAACCAGGCGGTCGCAATTGTCAACGCGCTGGGCGAGGGCATTCTATCGGTGGATGTAGACTGCCGCCCTACGCAGACCAACCCCGCGCTGCAAACGATGCTGGTTGTAGCGGGCAGCGGGCGGCGTCTTGCTTTGCCGGATGAGGTGTGGGAAGATTACCGCGCGGCCATCTCCGAGAACCGCGCGGTGGACCGCACATTCCGGCTAGGATCGCTGCTCATTCACCTGACGATCACGCCGATCACCGACGGTCTGGGCCGTGTGGTCAGCGCCGTGGGCGTCTTCCGCGATGAGACGCAAGCATACCGGCTGGAGCAGACGCGGCGGGATTATGTGGCAAACGTATCGCATGAGCTGCGCACGCCGCTGACGGCGTTGCGCGCGCTGCTGGAGCCGCTGTGCGACGGGCTGATCAACACCGAGGACAAGCGTCAGGAGACGTATGACATCATGCTGCGGGAAACACTGCGCCTCAGCCGCCTGGTCGACGATATGCTGGAACTCAGCCGTCTGCAACAGGGCAGCCTGGCGCTGGAAAAGGTGCGCTTCAAGCTGGAGCCGCTGCTGTCAGAGCTGGCCGCCGCCTACGCTGCCAAGGCCGCGAAGACAGGGCACCAGATCACGCTGAACCTGCCGGGGACGCGCATGCCCACTGTGCTGGGCAATCCCGACCGCGTGGAGCAGGTGACGGTATCGCTGCTCAACAACGCATTCACCTACACACCGCCGGGCTCCAGCATCACGCTGGGCGCGGATGCGCGCGAGGATTACATCCTCGTCTCCGTGGAGGACAACGGCCCCGGCATCAGCGCCGAGGACCTGCCCAGCGTCTTCGACCGGTTCTACAAGGCCGATAAAAGCCATGGCATGGGCGCTGGGACTGGCACCGGCCTGGGGCTGGCGATATCCCGCGAGCTGCTGGAGCGGCTGGGCGAGACGATCTGGGTGGAAAACCGCGAGGAGGGTGGAGCCAGATTCAGCTTCACCATCCACTACCAGGAATCCACGCGGGGCAGTTAGCTTATAGTCGTTCAACCCCAAAACCGACCAAGGTGAGCGGATATTTTCCGCCCGTCGGCGTCGCTCTCCGCTCAACATAGCTGCCGGCTATGCCTCGCTCCGGCTCCTTGCCGAGCGAAAAAATCTCTCGCTCACCTCGGCCAGTTTTAGGGTTGAACGACTATAGTCCGGCATACCCCGTTGCCTTGCTGATGTCTCCAAGCAGGATCACGCCGCAGAGCCGATCGCCATCGAAGTAGCGCTTTTCCAGCGTATGGGCCTGGTCGTCACGCGCTTTCTCCACGCGGTAGTGCTTTGCGGGGTCCCGGCCGACATCGCCGTCGGCATACAGCGCCGTGTCCATCCCCTGGAATGTGATGGCGAGCGAAACGGGCTTGTAGCGCACATCCTCGCCGGCGGCGTTCGCCCCGGCAACGCGGCCCATCTCCACCGCCACCGGCCAGATGCCCGCGCAGTTCCCGGCCGTCTCTGCGCAGTCGCCGCAGGCATAGACATGGGGGAGCCCCGTTTCCATCCGGTCATTGACCGTGATGGCCCGGTTTATCACAGCGCCCGCTGCCTGCGCAATGGCGATATTCGGTCTCACGCCGCTGGCAACGATGACAATATCCGCCGCGAGCATTTCGCCGCCGGCAAGGCGAACGCTTTCGACACGGCCTTCGCCGGTGATCGCTTCCGCGCTGGTATTGGTATGGAGGATGATGCCCCGAGCGCCGGCGATTTCCTGTAGCATGGCGGAGGATTCTTCATCCAATTGCCGGGCCATGATGCGGCTGGAGAACTCCAGAACCGTCACATCCAGCCCCATGCGCTTGAGCGCCCAGGCGGCTTCCAGGCCTAGCACGCCGCCGCCGATGACCACGGCGCGCT
>JAVBQK010000063.1:0-31208 GCA_031549105.1 Eubacteriales bacterium | reverse complement strand
CCGCCATCGGCGCGGTTTCCAGAAAGCTGCTTTACACCATCTTCGCTATCCTCAAGTCCGGCCAGCAGTATATCCCTCAAATCCGTGCGTCCGAGCGTTTTCTCCCTTCAACCCCCTCTTGACGTTTCATAGCTGGTCTGTGCTATATCAGACAAATAAAAACGGTTGGGCCATACATTCGCCCAACCGTTTCAATTTCCTCTATGTTTCGCGTTATAGCCCTTCGAGCACCTGCCGCTTCGCATAATCCATGATGGCGTAGGCGGTGGCATGATCCTTGCCAATCAGCGCGCCGCGCGCGATGGACAGCGCCTCGTAGTAGCGCAGGTACTTGAAGCTCGTCGAGTTTTCGGCCAGCCATAGATTCACGATCGATTCCTTCCACAGCGGGAACGCCTCGGTCACGTCAAAGAAGTAGTACGGCGCGAACCCCTCCGCGTCCTCCCAGTTCTCCGCCATCAGCGAGCGGCCGATCGGCGCGGGGGGCAGCGGGTGCTCAAACGTCGGCAGCGACGCAAAGAAGATGGCGTTCTTGGTGATCGTGTGTGCGGAGAGGTGATCCTTGTGCAGGCTGTTCCGCCAGTGATAGAGCACGTTGGTGACCTTTTTCTCCCGCATGATCTGCGCCAGCCGCAGCTCGATCTCCTTGGATTGGTACAGCTCGCCGTCCGGCACATCAAACACGATGCTCTCGCCGCCCAGCTTTTCCGCAAAGGTTTTCGCGCCTGCGACATTCTGTTCACGGAAATCGGCGACCTTCATGCCCCTGGGGGTGCCGCGCTCTCCTGCCGTCAGGTCCACGATGATCACATCGTCCCCGGCCATCGCGTGTTTGGCCAGCAGCATGCCGCAGGTAAGCTGCGCGTCGCCGGTATGCGCGCCGACCGCCATCACTACTTTTTTCTTTGTGTCGCTCATTGTTCGTTAGCTCCTTCTTTATTCTTTGACCGATCCGAGCATGACGCCCTTGACGAAATGCTTCTGCAGGAACGGGTATACCGCCACAATCGGCACCACGCAGATGACCATCGCCGCAGGGCGCAGCGTCAGTGAGGTGTAGGTGACTTCGCCCTGGTTGACCTTGCCGAACACCGTCTGCGCCGCGGATTCGGTCTGGTTGATCAGCGTGATCAGCACATAGCCCAGCGTCTTTAGGTTCTTGTTGGTGACGAAGAACGCAGCGTCCGTCCACGCGTTCCAGTGCCACACGCCCGAGTACAGCGCCATGGTCGCGAACAGCGGCAGCGATACCGGGAAGATGATCCGGAAGAACACCGTCAGCTCGTTCGCGCCGTCGATCCGGGCGGCTTCCTCCAGCGATGGCGGAATCTCCCGGAAGAAGTTGATCATCAGGATCGCGTTAAACGCGGAAAACAGGTTCGGGATGATGTAAACCCAGAACGTGTTCATCAGCTTTAGAATCCGCATGAGCATGTAATACGGCACCAACCCGCCCGAGAAGTACATCACGATAATCATCGCCGTGATGTATACCTTTCTAAACATCAGCTGGCTGTGCGAGCAGGCGAACGCGAACAGCCCCGTGAACATCACTGCCGCGACCGTGCCCAGCGCGGTGCGTGCGACGGTCACCAGGAACGCCGTGAACACATAGTTGATGCCGAAGACCGCGTTGTAGTTGTCTAGCGTGAACTTGCGCGGCCAGAAGTAAATGCCGCCGCGCAGCGCGTCGGTCCCCTCGTTGAACGACAGGACAATCGAGTACCAGAAGGGGTAGACGGTGACCAGGAAGACAAACAGCATGATGATGCCGACCACCAGGCTGATCACCCTGTCCTCCGCTGTGCGTTTGATGCCGTGTTTCCGCTGCGTAACCATGTCTTCCCTCCTCCTTAAAAGAATCCCTGCCCGGTCGTCTTGGAACTGATCGCGTTGCTACCCAGCACCAGAATCAGCGAGATGATCGACTGGAACAGGCCGGCCGCCGTCGCGTAGGAGAAGCGCATCTGCGTCAGACCCATGTAGTAGATATGGTAGGGCAGCGTGACGGAGCGCGAATAGTTCAGTGTATTGCCAAAGAGGAACGACTGATCGAAGTTGGAACCGCCCATGCCGCCGGACATCAGCCCGCCGATGGACAGAATTAGCACCACCATCATTGTCCCCTTGATGTTGGGCAGCGTAATGTTCCAGATGCAGCGAAGGCGCGACGCGCCGTCCACGCGAGCGGACTCGTACTGGCTTTGGTCAATGCCCGTCATCGCCGCCAGGAAGATGATCGACCACCAACCCATTTCCTTCCACACGTCGGTAACGACCGCCAGCGGCCAGAAAAGCGACGCCTGCGTGAGAAACTCTATCTTCTTGTAGCCCAGCTTGTGCAGCACCTCATTGATAACGCCGCTGGCGGTATTCAGCAGCGTGAACGCCAGACCGTAGACAATGACCCACGAGATGAAGTGCGGAAGATAGCTGACGGTCTGCACCACGCGCTTGATCCGCGTGCCGCGCATTTCATTCAGCGCCAGCGCGAAGACGATCGGAATGGGAAAGGAGAACAGCAGCTTTAGAAGGCTCAGCGCCAGCGTATTGCGCATGATGATGCCGAAATCCGGGTGATTGAAAAACGTGATGAAGTGATAGAACCCACCGTCGGACGTGACGGGTGCGGTGAAGAAGCCCGCAAGGCCCATCGCCGGCTTGTAATCCCGAAAGGCGATCTGCAGGCCGAACATAGGCACGTAGTTAAACAGCAGCAGATAGAGGAAACCCATGATCGCGAAGACCTGCAAAAGCCCCTGCGAGCGAAAGCGCAGCCATCCCTTGCGGAACCGGGTGCCCCGGCTGGGCGCGATATCGGACATGCCCATCCCTCCTTTATGTTGCATGGGGCGGGCATTTGCCCGCCCCCGCCATTCCTAAAGGATTCTTTGGATCACTCGGCGATCTTCGCCTTGATGGCCTGATACTGGTCGTTGATATACTTGTTGTACTCGGCCAGACCCGCCTTATCCAACTGCGCGAAGTAGTTGTCAATTGCCGCCTGGCATTCTTCTTCTGTCGGCGCGATGATCGCGGCCGAGAAGCTATTCTGCTTCAGCTCGTACATCGTCGAGTAGATATCGCCCAGCTTGCTGCCGGCTTCTGCGTTGTTGACCATCGCCAGCGCTACGTCGTACTTCCAGTAGGGCTTGTAGTCAATGACCAGATGCCCAACCTGACCGAACTTGGGGTCGATCGCGGCCTTGGCGATGGCCTTCTGGTTCTCGGCCTCGAAGCTTGCCTGGAAGTACCAGACGTTATCGCCGCGCTCTTTCCAGGTGTAGGTATCAAACTGGATCGGGTTGCCATCCACCAGCTCATAGTCAAGGCCTTCCACGCCCCACTGGGTCAGCTGGTCGCCGTACGGGCTCTTCATGTACTCCATCAGCGCGATCAAACGGGCCGGGTCCTTACAGGACTTGGAGATGTAGAAGCCCGCGAATCCGCCGGAACCGTAGGTCAGGTCGGTCAGCGCCTCGCCGTTCACAGTGGGGTACTTGGTCATCGCGGTGTAGTAGCGGGTGTCGCCTTCCATCTCGGAGATGGACTTGTTGATCTGGTCCACGTCGAACGCCTGGCCCGCATAGCAGAACACATCGCTGGACATCACGGCGGCTTTGAGCTGCTCGAACTCATAGGAGAGCGCTTCCTGGCTCATCAGGCCTTCGCGCAGCAGCTTGTTTTCGAACTTGAGGTAGTTCTCGATCGGCTCGCGCTCGCCGTAGACGAACATCGCTTCGCCATCGGTCACGGTCGCCATGCCCTTGTTGCCCTCATAGTCGATGCCGAAGCTCCACGCGATCGCGTCGGCGTTCAGCTTCTGTTGCATGTAGGGAACCATGTCCGGGTGCAGCTCTTTCACCTGTTTGAGTACATTGTAGAAATCGTCCATCGTCTCGATGACGGGGTTGCCCAGCTCTTCCATCACATCGTCGCGGAAGCTGAGCACGGTCTGGCCGTAGCTGACGCCCTTGGTGGGGTCATCCCAGTATTCCTGGTTGCGCACGTGGGTGTACAGCGTGTAGAAGTGGCCGTCGTCCTTTGTCGCCATCGCGATTTCGGTCGGTTCGATCAGGTCCATGAACTCGGGGGCGTACTTTTCGATCAGCTCGTCCCACGGCCAGCAGACCGCGTCGTTCTCCAGAAGGTTCAGGTTCTTCGCGCCGTAGACGAAGAACGCATCCGGCAGCTCACCCGTGGCGACGATCGTCGCCATGTGGTTGGTGTCCTGGGCCTTGGTGGCCTCAAAGGAGATGCCGGTATCCTTGGTCACCTGCTGCGACACGTGGTCGGTGCCCCATACGTCGAAGGGCGCCCAGCTCATGTTGAAGAACAGCGAAAAGTTGGCAGGGCTGGTGTCCTTCTTCCAGGCGAGGTCCTCGGAGTCATAGGTGACCTGCGCCAGCGCGCCCATGGGGATCACCATCGCCAGCACCAGCAGCAGGGCGATCCGGGAAAACCATTTCCGTTGCGTCATAGCAGAATCCTCTTTTCCGTTATATTTGCATGCCGCTGACTACTGGGCGGCTTGCGATCAGGGAATGTCGCGGTCCATCACGACAAAGCGGCGTGCCACATGGAATCCGGTCTTCAGGTACATGCGCTGCGCGTGGTTGTCATCGCCCGTGAACAGCGTACTGAACGTCGCCCCCTCGGCGACGAACTCCTGCATCAGGAAGTTAAAGAGTACAGTGGCGATGCCGCGCTTTTCGAACAGCGGGTCGGTGCAGATGCCAGAGAACCAGCCGCGGCCGCTCTCCTGCTTGTCTACCGGGCCGGTGAAGCCGACGATGTGCTTATCGTGCGTGGCGACCAGCGTGGGGCGCGGGTTTTCCTTGGCGCACTCATCCTGCAGAATCTTGCGCCAGTACTCGCTGGGAACGCGGTCACACATGCCATCGAAGTCGTAGCCGAGTGAAAAGTCATATCGGCCGGTATAGATGCCCTCCGCCGCGAGCTTTTCACGCTTGACTTCGAAGTCCTCTGGAACCTTGTAGTTATCAAGGTTTAAGTACATCGCGACCTCGCGGTACTTGTCTGCGAACCCACGCCGGATCAGGAAGTCGTGGCCCGGGCAACCCTCGTCCATGCCGGGGGCGTTGTTGTGGTCGTGCCCGGGGGTGCCCGGCACGATCCAGTCCAGGTTGATCGGGTTGTTGCCGGAGCAGGCGATGCGCAGCTTGCCATCCCCCTTGAACGCTGCCATCAGCGCATTCAGCAGCGCGGTGCCGATGCCCTGCCCCCGGTGCGCCTTGTCGACGAAGAAACAGGTGATGTAGCCCGGCGTGTTCTCGTGCGTCTCCTTGGGCAGGAAGATGCGCTTGGCAATGCCGTTGATGAAGCCGACGACCTCGCCGCCCTCTTCGGCAACCAGTGAGTACGCGGGGTTGTAGTTTGGGTTTTCGATAAACTTGTGCTGGAAATACGCCTCGGTCAGCGGTTTGTAAACCACCTCGCCCGCTTCCGCGCAGGCGTTCCAGAGCCGAATGACCCCTCCGAGATCCCTGGGTTCCATGACGCGCACATGCATACGTTTCGCCCCTTCCCATGGTGGTGATGTGGATGTCGGTATTTCAGGAAAATTGTAGTTATTGGGTATAAAACACCAGCCCGCATCAATTCATCGCGGGAGTTTGTAGTTATGGCCCAATTGTTGTCGGGATTATTGTACCAGTACACAATACCGATGTCAATGGGCCATCATTATTCCAATATTGTTGTAATGTCTATAAGCACTGTTGCCGATAAGCGCGGACTACCCCAGGCTGTATCCGATCTGTAGGTTGATCCCCTGGTTGTAATCGCCAAAGTGGCTGCCGAACAGGTTGACACCAGGCTGGTTTCCATCCTCATCGGGCGCTTCGATGCGCACAGTGATCCGCTCATTTGCGGGCAGGGCCAGGTCCGCAAGGCCGATATCGCTGACGCGGACCTTGTTTACATAGGTGCCATCCACTTCCACACGCCAAGTCAGCAGCTCCCCGTACTGGGTGGCGATGTCCGGCCACCACGTGGGGTTGAATGTGCCGCGCCGCCCTTGGCTGTCGCAGGTGCAGATGCGCTCGCCCAGCGTCACGCCGTTGATGGATACGCGCAGAGCGCTGCGCCATACCGAGGCCTGTATCGGCGCCTGCGAGCATGCCTCCATGGAGACCTCCAGCCAATGGATGGAAGCCCCGTCTATCGCCAGCGTAGAGAACAGGTATTCCAAGTACCCTTTGTGAAACCACAGCACAGCCGCGCCAAGGCGCTCGGGCAGGTGAAAGCTGCGCGGGTTATTGTACGCGCCGATCGGGGCGCTCTGCGACGCGAGGCCGCAGGAGGGGACGATGCCCTCCGCCGCGCTGTAGGCCCCCAGCGGAAGCTGCTGGCTGAGCACGCGCGGCATGGACGCCGCCCCCTCGTCCAGGTGAAAGACGATCTCATTTTTCTGGCGGCGGCACATCTTTACCGCGCCGCGCAGGCTGGGCTGCTTTTCGCAGTCGATCAGCCCCGCCTCCTCCAGCGCGCAGATGTGCATCGCCGTCGATGAGACCGGCAGGTCGATCGCCTTGGCGATCTCGCCGACGTTCATGATGTTGTTCGCGCCCAACAGTTGCAGAATCTCGATCCGCTTGGGCACGGACAACGCCCGCGCGACGCGGCAAAGCGCCTGCGGATCGGAGATGCCCAGCACCAAGTAGCCGGATTCTTTTCTCTTGCGGTCGCGCTGCCCGTCAGTCATACAGATAATACGCCTTCGATGCCTCGGCAAACGCCCGCACCCCCGGCGCGTGCTTTGCGATCAGCTCGCGTGCGTTCACATGCCCCAGCCTGTACGCGTTGGTACCCAGCAGCCGGTCAAGGCCGTACTTTTCGTCGCCGTCGTTCCAGGTAATGAAGGTGACCTTCTCCGGGTCCTGCGCACGGATTTCGTCCATCAGCAGGATTCCGCCCGCGAACGCCTCCGCCACGCTTCGGTCGGTGACGTGCACCTGCACGCCGTAGCATACCTGCCCCGCATGCTTGGAGAACATCGGCACAAAGCTGGTCCGGCGGAAATGCAGCCCAGGCACCTGGTGTGCGTTCATCGCTTTTTCCAGCGCGGCGGCATCCACCCACGGTGCGCCGATCAGTTCGAACGGCAGCGTCGTGCCGCGTCCCTCGGAGATGTTCGTACCCTCAAATATGCAGGTGCCGATATAGCATAGCGCGGCATGCAGCGTGGGGCAGTTGGGCGACGGCGCGACCCACGGCGTGTTCGTGTCGTCCAGGTAGAGCGAGCGCCGCCAGCCGCTCAGCGGCACAACGTGCAGCTCCAGGTCCAGCTTCAGGTACGCGCGGACGTATCGCGCAAACTCACCCACGGTTATGCCCTGGCGGGTGGGGATCTCATAATCGCCTACGAATGACGCAAAGCGCCGGTCCAGGATCGTACCCTCGACGCGCTCGCCGCCAACGGGGTTGAGCCTGTCCAGCACGACGACGGGCTTGCCCGCCTTCGCGCATTCCTCCATCGCGTAGGCCAGCGAGTACAGGTACGTGTAAAACCGGACGCCCACATCCTGCATGTCGAACAGGAACACGTCGAACGCCTCGGTCATTTCGGGGAGCATCCGGTGCGAGGTATTGTAGGTGCTGTATACCCTGACGCCCGTCTCAGCGTCAATGTGCTCGTCGATCTCCACGCCCGCCTGGATATCCCCGCGAATGCCGTGCTCACAGGCAAAGAGCGCGGTCAGGTTGTAGCGTTCACGCACGATGTCGATGGTGCCGCGGAAGTCACTGCTCAAGCCGGTCGGGTTGGTCATCAGCCCCACGCGGCGGCCACGCAGGAGCGTGTCCGCGGTTTCGATCCGGTCCAGGCCGCTAAGTACGGTTGCTTTCATGCGCATTCTCCCTGTTGCTATGTATTTGCCCCTTCATTACGCCAGGTTGCCGTAGTCGACCGTCACGGGCATGCGGGTTTTCGCGGACTCCATGATCGCCAGAAGCGCGATGGATGTGCGGGCCGCATCCTCCATCGACACGATGAACGGCTCGCCCGTGGCCAGCTTGTCCACGAAGCTGCGGATGCTCTCATATGCGAACCCCTTAACGCGCCCGTGCACCTTATTGCGCACCAGCACGTCCGGCACGGTGACCGCGCTGTCGGTGTAAAGTTGGATGAGGTTATGGTGGCTGGCGTCGATGGATACCATGCCCTTGTCGCCGCAGAGGGTGCACTTGATGTCGTTCACGCACGGGTTGGCATTCGGCGTGATCCATCCGTTTTCCATCTGGGCGATGCCGCCTCGGCTGAACTCCAGCGTGGTGAGGAACACGTCGTCGGTCGCGACGCCCAGCGAGTCCAGCACGCCCCGGCTGGCTACCGAGTACACACGGGTGACATGGTCGTCAAACAGCCACTGCAGCGTATCCAGGCTGTGGCTGCCCAGAAACCAGAGGATGGACGAGCTGGCCGCCCAGGGCAGCATGTCGGTCGCGACCCATTTGGTGTCGTTCAGCCGGAAGTACGCATTGCGCGGCGTGCCGAGCGTGCCGGCATCCAGCTCCGCCTTGCACTGCGCAAACGGCGGGCTCCACCGGTTGTGCAGGTCGACCATCACGCGCACGTTGTTGGCCCGCGCGGCGTTGACGATCTTGTGCACGTCCTCCGCCGTCGTCGCGATGGGTTTTTCGATCAGCATGTGCTTGCCCGCGTTTGCGCAGCGCACGGCGATGTCGGCGTGCAGGTGGTCGGGCGTGACAATCGATACCGCATCAAACCCGTCGGCCGCCAGCATATCCTCCACCGAGCCGTATACCGATGCGATCCCAAAGTTTTTTGCCAGTGCCTCGGCGCGCTCGACGTTCTTGTCGCAGATCGCGACCGGTTCGGCATCCGGGTGTTCGCGGAAGATGGCCGCATGCGTTTCGCCCCATACGCCAGCGCCCACCACCGCAATCCTTGTCTTGCTCATCGCCCTTCAGTTCCTCCTCGCAGATAATTTGACGAGTCCATAGTGGCATCAGCGTATCACACATTTTCGGCGCTGTAAATTGGGTCATTTGCATTTTGCTTGACAGGAAAAGTACGCCATGTTATCATTTTCGTGTAAATCATACTTTTCATACATTTCGGAGGGATGCGCAATGAAGGGACCCAAAGGCAAGCACGCCTGGACCGCCAAGGTCGGCGAGCGCGGGCAGATCGTCATTCCCAGCGAGGCGCGCAAACTCTTCGGCATTGAGCCGGGCGATACGGTGCTGATCCTGGGGGATGAAAAAAAGGGACTCGCGATTGTCAACGGCAGCAAGTTCAACATGCTGCTTGGGCAGTTGATGGGCGCCCAGGAAGAGGAGACGGAAGATGCAGGCGATTGAGACGACCAACCTGACCAAGGCCTACGGGGCCAAAACGGCCGTCCGTGCGCTGAACATGGCGGTGGGGGAAGGCGAGCTGTTTTCACTGCTGGGCGTCAATGGGGCGGGAAAGACGACCACCATCAAGATGCTTTCCTGCATCCTTGCGCCCACATCCGGCGACGCGCGGCTGCTGGGCGACAGCATCGTCAAAAATCCAGAGAAGGTGAAGGCAAAGATCAACGTGTCGCCGCAGGAAACAGCGGTGGCCCGCAACCTGTCCGTGCGGGAGAATCTAGAGCTGATCGCTGCGCTGTACGGCGAAGATAAGGCCGGTGCGCGCCGCAAAGCGGACGAGATGCTGGCCACCTTCGGCCTGGAAAGCACGCAAAAGGATAGAGCGAAAACCCTATCCGGCGGCATGCAGCGGAGGCTGAGCATCGCGATGGCGCTCATCTCCAGCCCGAGGATTCTGTTCCTGGATGAGCCCACGCTCGGACTGGACGTGCTGGCGCGCCGCGAGCTGTGGACGGCGATTCGCGCGCTGAAGGGCAAGATCACCATCATCCTGACGACGCACTACATGGAGGAGGCCGAGGCGCTGTCCGACCGGATCGGCGTGATGGCCCGGGGCGAGATGATCGCGGTGGGCACGACGGCCGAGCTGCTCGGTCGCACAGGAACAAACACGCTGGAAGAAGCATTCGTTGCATTGGCGGCGGGGGAGGTGAGTGCATGAGGATGCTGGCATTTGCGGACCGCAACCGGAAGGAACTGCTGCGCGATCCGCTCAACATCGCGTTCGCCCTGGGCTTCCCCCTGGCCGTACTGCTGCTGCTGAACATGATCCAGCGGAGCGTCCCAGAGGCCATCTTCCCCATCACCACGCTTGCCCCGGGCATCGCGGTGTTCGGCCTGAGCTTTATCTCGCTATTTTCCGGCATGCTGATCGCCAAGGACCGAAGCACATCATTCCTGATGCGGCTGTTTGCATCGCCGCTGTCCAGCCAGGAGTTCATCTTCGGCTATGTGCTGCCGATCTTTCCGCTAGCGGTACTGCAGAGCGCAATCTGCCTGGCGGCGGCCCTCGTATTGGGCCTGCCCTTCACGTCAAACATCTTCGCGCTCCTGGCCACGCTCATGCTTTCAGCGCTTCTCTTTGTCGCCATTGGCCTGCTGGCCGGGACACTGCTGAATGACAAGCAGGTGGGCGGTATCTGTGGCGCGCTCTTGACCAACCTGTCCGCCTGGCTCTCGGGCACCTGGTTTGACCTGAGCCTGGTCGGCGGCGCATTCAAAACCATCGCCTACGCGCTGCCATTCGCCCACGCAGTGGACGCGGGAAAAGCAGCCCTCGCAGGCGACTGGGGTGCCATGGCCCCGCACCTGCTGTGGGTAGCCGGTTACGCCGTGGGGCTGCTGGCGCTGGCGATATGGGTGTTTCGCGCAAAGATGAAGAACGCTACGCTGTAAGGCGGGGGGACGAAAAAGGGACGCTGGGGGACTTTGTCCCCCGGGCCCCCTACCAAAGGGCCTTGATCCGGGTTTTCCTATTGTCGCGGCGCATGCGCCGCTCTGTAGGAAAACCGACTTTCGCTGCATTTGATTCCGCCACTGGCGGAATGCAGCTCAAGTCCCTTTGGAAACCCAACACTGCTCACGCAGGGGTTGGGTTTTTACATGTTGCTAGAAATGATTCCCACCCGCGCGTGAGCGCAACATGGGTTTGGAAAGGGCAAAGCCCTTCCCGGGATTCCCAAGGGCAGCGCCCTTGGGCCGCCGGAGGCCGTCCCTCTCGTTCCTACCCCCGTATCACCCTCACACTCTGCCGCGCGACTAGCTCCACGCTTAGCTCGGTTTTCAGTACGCAGGGGCTTAGCTCACGGCCGATCGCTAGCAGCGTTCGCACGGCCGCGATGCCCATTTCGCGGCGGTAAACGCGCACGGTGGAGAGGGGCGGGGTGCAGATCTGGCAGATGGACATGTCATCCATGCCGATGAGGGATACGTCTTCGGGGACGCGGATGCCCTTTTCGCGGAGGGCGCGCATGCAGCCTACGGCCATGATGTCGTTGCCGACGAAGAAGGCTGTGGGCAGCTCGCGCGTGCCTGCGAGGATGCTTTTCATGTCCGTATACGCACCGTCCAGCGTGGGTGTCACGCGGAAGAAGGAGCTTTCCGGGACAGGGAAGCCGGATTCGGCCATCGCGGTTTCATAGCCCTTGCACCGGTCGATCATGTTGCTGAAGGGAACGTTGCTGGTGATGTGCGCGATGCGCCGGTGCCCGGCGGCGATCAGCGCGCGGGTCGCCTGGTACCCTGCATCGTGGTTGTTCATGACGACCGCGTGTACCTTCTCGTGGCGGAACAGGTTGTCCAACGCCACCAGCGGCGACTGGCAGCGCGCGAAGGGCACCAGGTCCTCGGCATGCATCTCCGTGCCCAGCAGCACGATGCCCGCGCATTCCTCCGCGCAAAGGGCGCGGATGCGCTCGGGGTAGTCTGTGTCGCGCTGAGTATGGATGTGCGTCACGAGCAGGTCCAGACCTGCCGCCTGGCATTCCTGGCTGATGCTCTCGATCAGTTCGGTGAAAAACTGCGTGTCCATCACCACCAGGCCGTGACGCTTGAACAGCACCAGACGGATATGGCCGCGTTCCGTTGCCTTGGGGCTTTTACCACTTTCATAGCCCATTTCGCGCGCCAGGTCCAGAATCTGGCGCGCGTTCTCCGCGCTGACCCCGGGCCGACCGTTGAGGGCGTTGCTAACGGTCGCGGGGGATACCCCGGCGCGCCGAGCGATGTCCCGTACCCTGACCTTCATGCACGCATTATCCTTCCTCTTGCAGCCTTTCGAGTATGACAACCGTCCAGGGCGTGATCGGAATGCGGCTGGAAGGCGGCAGGATTTCTTCGCGCACCTTCACACAGTTCCACACATCGTAGAACGTGGCCAGATAGCGCGCGGTGTGCCGCTCGGGAGAACCCCAATCGCCCGCCCATACGAACTTGCCGTCCAGGCCGTGGCGCATGAAGAGCAGGAAAAAGTCCGTGCCCCTGCGCAGGCTGTAGAAGTACTCGCTGTCGCTGTTGAGTGGATCGCGCACCATCTCGTCAAACGGGCACTTGTGGACGATCTCCTTGAGGAACTTGAGACGGGGCGCGCTCGTGCCGATCATGTCCCCGCCGTAGGACCAGAAGATGTCCGGCGTATCGTCCCGCATATAAGACTCGCCGTGGGTGGCATAGCCGCCGGCCATCACGCTGCGCCAGTGCCGCGCCAGTTCCAGCTCGCCACTGCAGTTGCCCCATTCGTCCTTGAGGTTGCCCTCGTACTGGTACTCGTCGTCGATGACCGGCTTCTGGTAGCGGGTCATCAGTTCACCCATCAGCGTGTAGGTGTCCGGGTGCTGATAGCTCACATGGCTCATCCAGGGGCGATCGGGGTATATTTCGCCAAAGGTGATGTTGTGGCAGGAAATCGGATGGCCGTACGGATCGCGCGCCTTGATCAACTCGCCGATCACATCCCAGTTGCGCTGGCCGCGGCCGATGGACATCGACTTACGGTCGCCCGAGATCATGATGTCGTACTCGTTGGCAAGGCTCCACCAGACGTTGCGGAAGCTGGCGATACGCGCGACGAGGTAGCGCACATACAGCAGCGCGTCGTCCTCGTCCATGCCCAAGTCGATGTTCCAGTGCCCGGTATCATAGGGGTGGAAGAGAATGACATCGGCCAGAATGCCGCGGTCCTGCAGTTCAAGAAGGCGCTCTTCGAACTGGCGGAAGTATTCGGGGTTGGGCCGGTGAAAGTCAAACGCGCCCGGCTCGCCCTCGAAAGGGTAGCACGGGGGTTCGCGGCTGACATCGATCACGCCCCGGTCGGTGTTGCAGGTGTAATGCTTCGGGAAAAAGAGCATGCGAATTTTGTTAAAGCCGTACTTTTCGAATGTTTCCAGCGTCTTGCTGCGGATGTCCTCGGTGCGGTGGTGCCAGACATATGCGGTGGTGCCCATCACGAAGAAACGGCTGCCGTCCGCATGGCGGAAGCGCAGGCCGTCCACCACCACGGGGCCGTGGTTGCCTTCTTCAGGCGCGACGACAATAAACTGTTCAGTTAGCGCGTTCAGTTCCGGAACGTTTGCGTAAGTGGTCAGCGTATAGGTTCCGCGCGCCTTTGGCATGTAGCGAACCCGGAAGGTACCATCACCATCGTAAAAGCCTGCGACCTTTTGCCGCACACCAGGCCCCGTAATCACGGCGCCAAACTTCACCTGGATGAACGGGTTATCTGCCGAAAGCGTGGGAAGGGTTCGCACAAACTCGAACTGGCCCCATTGCTGAACGTTCTGCATATAAAAGCTCCTTTGTTGTTTTCTCAATTATACCAGGGACGCTAAACATACGCAAGAATCCTGCTGAATTATTTAGGCGGCTTTTATGGGGATGACGAATGCTTCGGTTTGCGCTATAATGTAAAAAACGTATCCGCCATATAGCGAAATAGGAGGAAACCTGACCATGAGCGAAATCTTCGTGAACCTGCCCAAGGTGGCCTATGAAGGCCCCAAGTCCGCAAACCCGCTGTCCTTCAAGTACTATGATCCCTCGCGCGTCATCCTCGGCAAGACGATGCGGGAACACCTGCCCTTCGCGATGGCGTGGTGGCATAACCTGTGCGCCACTGGCACGGATATGTTCGGCCCCGGCACGGCGGACAAGTCTTTCGGCACCGTGCCCGGCACGATGGAGCACGCCCGGGCAAAAGTGGATGCAGGCTTTGAATTCATGCAGAAGCTTGGCATTGAGTACTTCTGCTTCCACGATGTCGACCTGATCCCCGAGGCCGATACGCTGGCCGAGACGAACCGCCGCCTGGATGAGATCACCGATTACATCAAGCAGAAGATGGATGCTACAGGCATCAAGTGCCTGTGGGGCACCGCGAACATGTTCAGCAATCCGCGCTTCATGAACGGCGCGGGGTCGACCAACTCGGTCGACGTGTACTGCCATGCGGCGGCGCAGATCAAGAAGGCGCTGGATTGCACGGTCAAGCTGGGCGGGCGCGGCTATGTCTTCTGGGGCGGCCGTGAGGGATATGAAACGCTGCTGAATACCGACATGAAGTTTGAGCAGGAGAACATTGCCTCCCTGATGAAGATGGCGGTGGCGTATGGCCGCTCCATCGGCTTCACGGGCGACTTCTTTATCGAGCCCAAGCCCAAGGAGCCGATGAAGCACCAGTATGACTTTGACGCCGCCACGGCGATCGGCTTTGTCCGCCAGTACGGCCTGGACAAGGACTTCAAAATGAACATCGAGGCCAACCACGCCACGTTGGCCGGGCACACGTTCCAGCATGACCTGCGCGTCTCCGCGATCAACGGCATGCTGGGTTCGATCGACGCCAACCAGGGCGACTACCTGCTGGGCTGGGATACAGACCAGTTCCCCTCCAACGTCTATGAGACGACGATGTGCATGTACGAGGTCCTCAAGGCCGGCGGCATGCAAAACGGAGGCTTCAACTTCGACGCGAAAAACCGCCGCCCCAGCTACACCTATGAGGACATGTTCCTGGGCTTCATCCTGGGCATGGATGCGTTTGCACTGGGCCTGATCAAGGCGGCGGAACTGATCGAAGATGGCCGCATCGACGCGTTTGTCAAGGATCGCTATGTGAGCTTCGGTTCGGACCTAGGCAAGAAAATCCGCGCTGGTGAGGCAACGCTTGCCGAGCTGGCCGCGATCGCGGAGAAGAACGGCGCGCCCGCGCTGCCCGGGAGCGGTAAGCAGGAGTGGCTGGAGAGCGTGGTCAACTCGGTTTTCTTCGGGTAAGGATGTTAAGGAAACCGACCAAAGCCGCATTCCGCCACTGGCGGAATGCGGCTTTGGTCCCCTTTGGAATCCCGACTTTTTCGCCTGTGGGCGGGATGCCTTTTATTTGCAAAAAGCATCCCGCCGTGAGGCGAAATGTTGGGTTTGGAAAGGGCAACGCCCTTCCCGGGGATCCAAGGGGCAGAGCCCCTTGGCGTTCCTTTATTCCTACCGCGACAGCCCCTTTGGCATTCGCTGCGCTTTCATTTCCTGGCCATCGCCGCCCACTCGCCGCGGGTCATCGAATAGCACACATCGTCGTATATCTCCCCGCTGTAGAGCATCGTTGCCCGGCGGATAGTGCCCTCGTAATGGAACCCGCATTTTTCAATTACGCGGCGGGATTGAACGTTAAACGGGAAATGAATAACGCTCACGATGTCCAGCCCCATGTATTCAAAGGCATGGCGCAGAACCGCGCGCGCGGCTTCCGTCGCCAGGCCCCGTCCCCAGTATGGTTCGGCCAGCACATAGCCCAGCATCTTTGAGCCCGACTGACTGCGCTTATCGTCCCGGTGCAGCCCGATGGAGCCGATCACCCGCCCGCTCTCCCGGTCAACAATGGCCCACACCTCATCCTGCGCAATGAACATACGCAGGATCTGCCGCGTTTCCTCTTGGTTTTGGTGCGGCTTCCACCCGGCTGCCGGGCCGATGTGCGGGTCGCTCGCGTATACGTACAGGTCGCCAAGGTCTTCCATCTTGAACCCGCGCAGAATAAGCCGCGCGGTCTCCAGCCTTTTCATCTCCTTATCTCAACTCCTTGGCAATTTGGGCGGCCAGGCGCACATTGCCCAGTACCAGCTGGATGTTGGATTTCAGGCTCTCTCCGCCTGTCAGGTCCTTGATGCGCGCGAGCAGGAAGGGCGTGACCTCCTTGCCCTTGATGCCCTGGACATCGGCCTCCGCCAGCGCCTGCGCGATGGCCTTGTCGATGGCCGCTTTGTCCATACTATATGCCTCGTCGATGGGATTGGTAATCAGCATGCCACCCGAATATCCCAGTGCGCGCTGTGCGCGGAGCACCGCAGCGATTTCCCCCGGCGTATCCAGCCGCTGATCGACGGCAAAGCCGCTCTGCCGCGTATAGAAGGCGGGCAGTTCGGCGGTTCCATAGCCGATCACGGGTACGCCGCGCGTCTCGAGGTATTCCAGTGTCAGCCCCAGGTCCAGGATGCTCTTCGCTCCGGCGCAGATGACGGCGACCGGCGTTTTGCCCAGTTCCTCCAGATCGGCGGAGATGTCCATCGTCGTCTCCGCGCCCCGGTGTACGCCGCCGATGCCCCCGGTGGCAAATACGGAGATGCCCGCCATCGCGGCAATGATCATTGTCGCGGCGACAGTGGTCGCGCCGTCACGCTTCTGCGCCACGAGCAACGGCAGATCGCGCCTGCTGGCCTTGGCCATTTTACTGCCTTCACGGCCCAGATAGTCGATCTGCGCCTCGGTCAGGCCCGCGCAGGGCCTGCCGCCCAGCACCGCGATGGTCGCCGGTTCCGCGCCATGCGCGCGCGCCTCGCGTTCGCAGGCCAGCGCCGTCTCGACATTCTGCGGGTAGGGCATGCCGTGGCTGATGATGGTGCTCTCCAGCGCGATGACGGGCCTGCCCTCGGCCAGCGCCGCGCCAACGGCGGGCGAATAGGCGACAGAGGCATTCTGGTTCATATTCATAAGATACTTCCTCCTTGACGCAGCAGGTGCTGCGTTACGATTTGGATGCCTGTTTGCGCGCAGGCGAGCGCATCCCCGCCGCGCAGAAGCCCCAATGCGATGCCCGCTGCCAGCGCATCGCCCGCGCCTGAGCAGTTGGGCGCGTGCATGGGTGTGGCGGGCAGCGTGCCGCGCGCGCCTGCGCCTGCATAGTATACCCCCTTGTCGCCCAGGGATATGAACACACGGCCGACGCCCTGGTCCAAGAACCACGCGGCAGCGCGGGCGGGTTCCGCCTCACCCGAAAGGGTTTGCGCCTCCAGCAGATTGGGCTTGACAACGGCAAACCGGCCGATGACGGGACGCGCACGCTCCGCCTTGAACCCGCTCACGGGGTCCAGCAGCAGCGGCGCCTTAGCCGTCTGCGCCAGCAGCGCCAGCGTCTCCGCGGGGAGGTTTGCGTCCACGATGGCCAGCGGGGCAGCATCAATGATGGGCATCATCTGCGCGAGCACATCGGGGGTGAAGTGGTCCATCAACGCCATGTCGTTGATGGCGGCGACCATGTCGCCATCCGCGTCGTGCACCGAAAGGTACACGCCCGACGGACATGCGAGGCGCGGTGCGTAGCGCAGGCCGATTCCCTCGCCCCCGCACAGGCGCACAAGGATATCTGCCGCGTCATCGTCGCCGAGCACGGTCAGCAGCTCCACCGGCATCCCTGCCGCGGCCAGGTGGCGGGCCATATTGTGCCCCACGCCGCCCGCGCCAAGCGTCACGCGGCCGGGATTGGAGTCACGCAGGCGCAACGGGCCGCTTGGCACGCCGTAAACGTCCAGGTTGAGCGCGCCAACCACAACGATTGGTGCAGATATTGTTACTGTCATAAATCTAGAGTAACGCCATATGGAATTTTTGTCAAGAAAAATCCATAGAGGACTGTCGTATTATCGGGCTTTGAATTTTGCACATATCTATGATATACTTTGCCGGAAGATGGAGAGGGCGTGAAAGCGTGGCGGTTCGTGTCAAATTAACGGGCATGGCGCTAGTCCTGCTCGCCTCGGTTATCCTCGCCTGGGCACGGGGGCTGCCCTGGCACTGGTTGGTCTGCGCGGCGCTAGGGTTCTCCTGGCTGGGCGATGCGATGCTGGGGTATTACCCGCCCGTAATCGGCAAGATCCGTGACCCGTTTGTCACGGGCATGGGCATGTTTTCGCTGGCGCAGATCACGTACACCATCGCCTTTGGCATCAGCCTCTCTCAGATGCCGCAGCGCCACATGCGCCTGCCGGGCGCCATTCTGGGCGCGGACATCATTGGCAGCCTCTTGCCGGTATACCTGCTGGCCGGTGTGTTTTTCTGGGCCGTGACGGCGCTGAAGTCTAAGCGGCCGTGGCCGCTGAAAATCGCGGCGCTGGTCTATGCGGAACTGGTCTGTATAATGGCCGCCTACGCGTGCGCGGCGGCGTTTACGGGCACAACGTTCGTCTGGCCGCTGATTCTGGGCGGACTGCTGTTTATCGCATCGGATGGGGTGATCGCGCTCCGCATCTTTCAGGAGCGTTTTCCAAACGATCTGCGCTATGAAATTGCGGTTTGGGTAACCTACGTCCCGGCGCAGCTGTGCCTGCTGCTGGGCGCATTCTGGCTATTCTAGGAGGACCCATGTATCGCGTCGTCAAACGAACGCTGGATATACTGCTTTCCCTGTTGGGGCTATTGATCCTGTCTCTGCCGCTTTTGTGTCTGGTGCCATGGATTCGCCGCGATACGCGCAGCTCCGCCATTTTCAGGCAGGAGCGCATCGGGCGGTACGGGGAGTCCTTCTATATTTTTAAGCTGCGGACCATGCGTGCGGACGCGCCGAGCAGCGTGGCGACCAACGACTTTGTCGATGCGGATCTGTACATCACCCGCCTGGGGCGCTTCCTGCGCAAGACCAGCCTGGATGAGGTGCCGCAGCTGCTCAACGTGCTGCGTGGCGAGATGAGCCTGATCGGCCCGCGCCCGCTGGTACCCGGCGAGGGCGCGGTGCATGAGGAGCGCATGGCGCGCGGCGCGTACGATGTAAGGCCCGGAATCACCGGCTGGGCGCAGGTGAACGGGCGGGACCAGCTCAACGCCGGCAAAAAGGCCGAGATGGACGCATACTACGCCAGGCACGCTTCGCTCTGGCTGGATGTTCGCATCCTTTTCCAGACGGTCGCATGCGTGGTGACTGCACGCGGCCTGCAGGAGGGCGGCGACGAAGGCACGTCTGCGCCCGCCAAGGCGCAGGATGAGGCGAAGCGTAGCGATCAATCGGTATCGTAGGATAAGGGGATTTATGCGAAAGCTGACCATCATCAACCAGCAATACCCGCCTGAGGTCGTGTCAACCGGGCAGATATTCCGCACAATGGCTGAATACATGCAGGCGCACGGCTTTGACGTGACCGTCGCCACCGGCACGCCGTATTACCCCGGCATGGAGGCGAAATGCCCGCGTCGCGAGGTGATGAACGGTGTCACGGTGCGCCGACTGCGCAACACCACATTCTCCAAAAAATCCACGCTGGGCAAGCTGATGAACCTTGTTACGTTCGAAATCAACCTGTTTTTTTATTGCATCTTTTGCATTCCAAAGGAACAGCTGGTGCTGGTTGCCACCGCGCCGCCGCTGGCGGTGCTGGCAACGGCGATGGGCAAGTTCTTCCGCCGGTACCGGGTGGTGATGACAGTGCAGGATCTCTACCCCGATGTGCTCGCCGCCAGCGGCATGAGCCGGGAAACAAAGCTCTCCTACCGCATCATGAAGGCGATGATGTGCAAGTCCATGCGCGCCTGCGACCGAGTGGTGACGATCAGCACCGACATGCAGAAGCATTTGCAGAATGCCTATGGCCTCAAAAGTGTGCCAGTGATCCCGAACATGACCCCGGAGACGATCCGCACGGTGGACGCACAGGAAGCGAAGGCCGCGCGCGGCTGGGCGGACAGGCTGGTGGTGCAGTACAGCGGCAATTTCGGCGTGGCGCACGAGTGCGAGACGCTGCTGTCTGCTGCGCGGCTGCTACGGGAGGATGCGGGTATCCTATTTCAGATCACAGGCGCGGGGCGGAATTACGACAAGCTGCGCGCCGCGTGTGAAAAGGAAGCGCTGCACAATGTCATCTTCGAGGGCTATGCGCCGATTGAGCAGCTGGAGCGCCATTTGGGCACGGCGGATATTTCCATCGTGATCCTCAGCGCGGCATTCCGCGATGTGCTGCTTCCCAGCAAGTACTATGGCATTCTCGCGTCCGGGCGGGGCACGCTGCTCATCTCCGGCTGCGAGAGCGACATTCGCCGTGATATTGAGCGGGAAGGCGTGGGCATCTGGTTCGACCATGGCGAAGGCGAGAGGATCGCGAAAACGCTCCGCTCGCTGCGCGAGACGCCCGATACCCTGCGCGAAATGGGCACAAAGGCCCGCGCGCTATATGACGCGCGCTACACGCAGCAGACCATTTTGGAGGCGTACCATCGGCTTTTGGAGGAGGTATAATGGACGATATTCGCGCAATGTTTTTGCGGCAGAGCATGCTGGACTGTGAGGAGACGTTTCGCGAGGCGGTAGCGCGCCGGGATGCGCCAGCGTGGGATTGGCTGGTGGTCACCGCCGCCAACGACGCGCAGGCAGCCGCCTACCGCGCGCAGATTGACCGGCGGCTTGCTGCGGGCATGCTGCCGCGCCAGACGCGCTACGCGGTCTTCGCCGATCCGGGTGGAAAAAGGGTGGGCAGTGGCGGTGCGACGCTGAACGTGCTGCGCGAGATCGCGCGGGCGGAGGGCGGGGACGCGCCGTTTTCGATGAAGCGCATCCTGGTGCTGCATTCCGGCGGGGACAGCCAGCGTGTGCCGCAGTGTTCGGCGTGCGGCAAGCTGTTTGCGCGTGTGCCCAGGGCCCTAGCGGACGGGCGCGCCTCCACGCTCTTTGATGAGTTCTGCGTGTCGCTTTCCTGCGTGCCGCCCCGGATGAACGGCGGTATGCTGGTGATGAGCGGCGACGTGCTGCTGCTTTTTAACGCACTGCAAATCGACCTAGAGCGCGCCGGCGCGGCATGCCTGTCCATCAAGGCCCCGGTGGAAACCGGCACGCGACACGGCGTGTTCGTCTCCGATGGCAATGGTGGCGTTGCACGTTTCCTGCACAAGCAAGATGCCAGTACCCTCCGGGCGCGCGGCGCGGTTAACGCGCAGGATATGGTCGATATCGACACCGGAGCGATCTGGCTGGATGAAGCGCGCGTCTCCGCGCTGTACGCGCTGGTCGGCCAGGACGACGTGCGGTTTGACCGCTTCGTGAACGAAACGACACGGCTGAGCTTTTACGGCGATTTCGTCTACCCGATGGCCTCTGGCTCAACGCTGGAAAGCTACCTGGAGGAAACGCCGGAGGGCGCGATGTCATGTGACCTGCTCGCCTGCCGCCGCGAGATATGGAGCGCGCTGGGTGATACGGAGCTGGCGCTGATCCGGCTGGCCCCGGCGGAGTTCATCCACTTTGGCACCACAGGGGAGTGGCGGTCGTTGCTGCTCGATGGGGAGGAGAAGTTCAGCTTCCTAGGCTGGCGGCGCGCGGTGATGAGCGTCGGCGCGGGGGATGGTTATGCGGCGATCAACAGCGTGATTGCGCACGGCGCGCGCATTGGCGCGGGATGCGCCATCGAGGACAGCCGCATCGGGCCAAACGCCATTATCGGCGCGGGATGCGTTGTTTCTGGTGCATCGTTTGACGGCGAGCTGCCGCCGGACACCGCACTGCACGTGCTGCCCATTGCGGATGGTGCGGTGTGCATGCGCACCTATGGCGTCCATGATAATCCCAAGGAAGCGCGCCGCTTTGGCGTGCCCATTGATGAACCGCTATGGACCGCGAGGCTGCATGCTGTGCACGCGCCGGATGGCGGGGCGCTGCCGCCGATGAGCCTGAAGGACAGCTTTGCCGCCGCCAGCATGGAGGATATCCTCAGCTGGCAGGAGCGCCTCACGGATGAAGTGCGCACCGAAAGGGTCGCGCAGCTGCTTACAAGCGGCGCGCCGGTGGAGGATGTGCTGGGCCTTTTGTCAGCAGAACGGGTGGACGCACGTCAGATTGAGATGCTGCGCGCGCGCGCGGAATCGGCGGACTTTCCGTTGCGGCACCGGCTCTACTTTACGTTGGCGCGCGCCGCGTCGCCGTGGGATGCGCGGCTTTCTGAGGACATGGACAACGCCTGCTGGCGGGCGATCAACGACCATATGCTGCTGCACGCGCAGAAAGAAATCGCATCACTTCCTCCGCCGTCGATCGTGCGGGATACGGCCGAGGCTTCGCTCCCGGTGCGCGTTAACTGGGGCGGCGGCTGGTCCGATACGCCGCCATACTGCCTGGAACACGGCGGCACGGTGCTGAACGCCTCGCTGCTGTTATGCGGCGAGCGGCCCGTGCGGGCGAGTGCTGCGCGGCTTTCGGAGCCGGTGATCCGCATCGTCAGCGATGACCTGGGCGTAACGAAAACATACACCCGCCTGGAAGACCTGCAGGCTGGCAACCCGCACGACCCACACGGGCTGTGCAAGGCAGGGCTTGTCGTCTGCGGCGTGCTTTCGCCCGGCGCGAAAGGGCCTGCGGCCCCGCTGCTTGAAAGGCTTGGCGGCGGGATAGAGTTGCGCACGGCGGTGGAAAACGTGCCGAAGGGATCGGGCCTGGGCACCAGCAGCATCCTCTGCGCGGCGGTGGCACGCGCGCTGGCGCGGCTGCTTGGCCAGCCGGACGGGGACGACCGCATCGCGTGGCTGACGCTGTGCATGGAGCAGCTGATGAACACCGGCGGCGGCTGGCAGGACCAGATTGGCGGTCTGCTGCCGGGCATCAAGCTGACTTCATCACACCCCGGCACGCCCCAGCGCCTTTCCTGGCGGCGCATTGAAATGCCGGACGCGGCGTTCGCGGAATTGACGGCGCGCCACGCGCTGGTGTTTACCGGCCAGCGCCGCATGGCCCGCACGATTCTTCGGGATATCATGGGCAAGGCGGTCGCGGGAAATGCCGAGACGCTGCAAATCCTCAGCGATATCCAGCGCCTGGCGGTGCTGATGGCATTCGAACTGGAAACTGGCGACATTGACCAGTTCGCGCGGCTGACGCGTGAGCACTGGGAGCTTTCCAAACGGCTGGATGCGGGTTCATCCAACACCTGCATCGATCACATTGTCAAGGTCGCGGACAGCCTCATCGACGGGGTGATGATCTGCGGCGCGGGCGGCGGAGGGTTCATGAGCTTTATTCTAAAAAAAGGCGTGCCGCGCGAGGCGTTAAACGCCCGGCTGGACGCGGTTTTTCAGGAGAGCGGCGTGAAGGTGTGGGACGCCGAATTGGAGAGGTAAAACGCGGCAACACTATGGGCATCTCGCTTAGGAGGTGCCTTTTTTGCGCGAAGGAAAAACCCGTGACTATTCGTTTCGGCTGCTGATGAGTATCGGCGTTACGATGCTCATCTTTGGCCTTGCGATCCTGTGGGCGGAGTGGCCCAGGGTGGACACTGCCGGCGCGGGCCAGCCCCAGCTCGTCGCGCCGGGGTGCAAGCTGAAACAGACCATTGAGTACACGCGCTGCGGACACCCCGTGTACCGGCGGATTGACGCGCCCGCCGAATGGGTGGGCATGACGCAGGACGGCGTTGCCGGGCGCATCGCGACCGGTTGGCGCATGACGGGCTTTGGGTCGGATGAAATCGAGATGGCTTCCGCGCCGGACCTGTTCTGCCCGCAGCACTGGGTGCTGATGCTGGACACGGACGGGACGCCCGCCATCTACCGAAACCGCCTGGGGTTTGATATGGAGCGCATTGGCGACGCGGGCATCCGCACACTGCCGGAAGATGTGCGTGAGCAGCTGGCCGTCGGGCTTGCGTTTGACACGAAAGAGGAGCTGCTTGACTGGGCAGAGGTGTGGAAGGTGCCGCAGAAGTAGGTTTTCGGAACAAAGCCCTCCAGTTTTTCGTCCCAGATATTGGAATACGAAGAACGGAGGGTATCCTGATGCTGAAGAAAATATGGGCGCTGTGCCTGCTGCTGACGTTGCTAGCACCTACTGCACTAGCGGAAGGAATTGTCGGGGAGGCCCGGGTTGTAGAGCTGCCGGTCTGGGGGAGTAGCACGGTTGTGCCACTCGCGGACGGTGGCTTTTTTATGATGGGCGGTGAAAAGCTGAGAAATGGCCCTCCAAGACCAACTGCCATCCGGCTGGACGCGCAGGGCAACCTGATGCCCGACGTAACGCTGACGAGTGAAGAGCTGCCCGAATGGCTAGACTTGACCCTGCTAAGCGATGGGCGATACGTGTCGCGCCGTGGCGGGCTCGCAAGCTGGGATCTGGTGATTTTTGGTGACCAGCAGGTTTTATCCTCGCGCTCGATCGTGCCAGGCAACGACAACGTATGGCCATCTCTGCTGCCGGGCAAGAACGGAATTTTCGCCCAGTACGGCGAGAGCAAGCACCGCGACAAGCACGGCGGGACATTCTACGTGCTGGCGCTGGAGTATTTCGATAACGACGGCAACACCCTCTGGCGGCATACCTTTGAAGACCATGAGGTGTACTTCAACGCTAGTCTGCCGGTAGAAGACGGCCATATACTCGTGGGCCGGATGGAGGAGCAGAAGACCGGAAAGCGCAACGATGTGGCCGTTATCGCCAAGATGAGCGACACCGGTGAACTGCTGTGGCTGACAGAGACGACGACCAAGCGTTGGAAGTACTTCGCCGATGTGGTGCAGACCCCGGACGGCGGCTTCATAACCTTTGGCTCTCACACGGTGGAGCGGAAAGAAAAGATTGGCGTAAACCCATCCAAGGGCGTCATCGCGCGCTATACCCAGGACGGCGAGCCGGTGTATGAGCGGGAATTCGACCTGGGCCTGGAGACGGTTTGGCCCGTCATGCTGCTCCCGGTGGAGGGGGGATATCTCCTGGCCGTAAAGGAAAAAACCTACAGGTCGCCCATGCAGCTGCTCTATATCAACGAGGGCGGCGACATCCTGCAAGAACTGTCCATCGACCCTATTCCGGACACACAAGCAGGCCAAATCCTGCTGGACACATACCAAGGCCAATGCCGTCTGATACAGACCTTCACAGCGGACGATGGCGGACAGATATCCCTGCGCATCACGGAGCTGAAGATCGCGCCGAGGTAGAGGGGAGCGACGGGGAGGGGACGCTGGGGGACGCTGTCCCCCAGGCCCCCTGCCAAAGGGCCTTGCCCTTTGGAAACCCAACATTTCGCCTGCGGGCGGGTTACTCTCATATATTAATCATAAAGAAAAAAAACACCCGCGCGTGAGCGCAACATGGGTTTGGAAAGGGCAAAGCCCTTCCCAGGATTCCCAAGGGCAGAGCCCTTGGGCCGCCGGAGGCCGTCCCCCCGTTCCCCTTCTCACAAACACCGCTGCAACGGCCGCAGAACCTCCTGGATCATCTGAGCGTCGCGGGAGATAGTTTCGGAATCGAAGCGAAGGGATGGACCGGAGACGCTGACGGCCGCAGCGACGCTGCCGTCCGCGCCGAAGACAGGCACGGCAACGCAGCGCACGCCGTATTCGTGCTCCATGTTGTCGATGGCGTAGCCGTTGAGGCGGATTTCTTCCAGGTTGGCGCGGAGGACTTTGGGGTCGCAGAGTGTGAAGTTGGTGAAGGAGCGCATCTCCTTGGCAAGGACCTGCTCCAGCTGGGCTTCGGGCATGAAGGCCAGCATCGCTTTGCCAAGGCCCGTGCAGTACATCGGCGCGCGCTCGCCCAGGATGTTGCGGGTCTGTATCTGCGTGACCGGGTAGACGGCTTCCAGGTAGAGCACCTCCGGGGTGTCGGGGATGCCAAAGTAGCATACCTCGTTGGCCTGCTCGGCGATCCTCGATAGGTAGGGCAGGAACGTATCGCGCAGACCCAGATGGTTGTTGATGATATAGCTCAGGTGCAGCGCCTTTAGCCCCAGGTAATACTTGGTCGTCTTGGGGTTCTGCACGATGTAGCCGGCCTTCTGGTAAGTGGCGAGGATGTTGAAGACGGTGCTCTTTTGCATACCCAGCATCTTGGCAATCTCCGATACGCCAAGCTCCGGCTGCTCAATGGAAAAACATTCCAGCACCTTGAGTGCCCTGCCCAGTGACTTGACGGCGAATCCTTCATCCACAGGTATGCCCCCTACTATCGTGCTATAGCGTGCACAGCAAGCATTGCGTATAGCGTTCATTTATACAGAACGCTTTTCTGTGATTTTATGATATGGCGTGCTGTATGTCAAGTGAGAAATGTTGATTTGTGCTGTGAAACGTGGACAAACTATGCGAGGTGCACAATGTACGCACAATAAATTGAATTAAGCGTTGACAGTGTGCGTGCATTGCTGGTATAATAAATCAATGAACTATGTTCGGCAATACTGAACGAAAATGTCGCAAAGGGGGCCGCTATATGTACCGGAACATCACCAACCATTACGATCCGGGTCACAAGCGGCCAAAGCTCTGCTGCGATAGGCATTTCATTTTTCATCCAAATGATGCGTGGAACTACGCGCACCACCCGTCCATCGTGTGGTTTAAGGGCCGGTACTTTGTCTCCTTCAGCAACGGCCATTGCCACGAGGATGACGTGGGCCAGCTGATGCGCTACACGGTTAGCGAGGACTTTACGGAGTGGCAGCCCTCCCGCGTGCTGGCGACCCCGCCAATGCATGAGGGGCGCGAGAGCGTGCTGCTGCCGGGCGGCTGGCACACCGATGGGGAAACGCTGGTGGCGTACTACAACGCATTTGCGTATGACGAGGCGGTACTGAAGGACGGCCACCGCATCAACGGCAACAAGGGGCGTACCTGGCTGGGCTCCTTCTACATCACGTCCATGGATGGCGAAACATGGAGCGAACCGACTGCGCTGCCGTCTCCGGGGGGCATTGGGCATCCCGTGCGCCTGCGCAGCGGGCGGCTATTATCCCCGGGCAGCATGATGCATGCCTACTCCGACAACCCCGACGGCATCCACGGCTGGACGGCCGTGCAGGCATACCCTGCCGGATACCCGAACAACCAGTCGTTTGACAACGGCGAGGGGATTGAGGCGGATACCCCCACCGGCCTTGTGAAGGACACGCTGGTAGGGTTGTGCGAAGGCTCCTTTGTACAGCGCGACGATGGGACGATCACCATGTTCCTGCGCAGCGGCACGCCATGGTTGTGGGCGTGCGAGAGCCGCGACGACGGCGGGACCTGGTCGCTGCCGCAACCGACCCGATTTAGCGACAACCGCACCAAGGCGTGCTTTGGCCGCCTGCCGAACGGCCGCTTTTACTACCTCGGCACGCCGGACCCGTTTCCGCCGCGCACGCGGCATGTGTTGGCGCTCTCCACATCGGATGATGGGCTGGACTTTGACCGGCACTATCTCTTGGCCGACGCGCAGTACAAGGGCACGTATCCGGGCATTGACAAGAACGGCGTATACGGCTACCCCAGCGCGCTTGCGCGGGATGGATATTTGCACGTTATCGTTTCTATTAACAAGGAAGCAATCATGGCACTCCGCGTGCCGTGTGATACGCTGTAGGCGGTTTTTATAGCGCGATATCTTCGCAGGCGGGAGGGAAAGCCATGGCACAGGCAAAGAGGGCCAGTGTGTCGCGGGGCGGATGGCGCAGGCGGTTTGTCCGCGCGCTCAGCCGCGACAAGTACCTGTATCTGATGTTCCTGATTCCGCTTGCGTACTACCTTGTGTTTTGTTACGCGCCGATGTACGGCGTTACGCTGGCATTTAAAAACTTCAAGCCAAAGCTGGGCATCATGGGCAGCCCCTGGGCGGGCATGAAGTACATCAACATGGTCGTGGGCGATTCCTATTTCTGGAAGGTGTTCCAGAACACGATCGTGCTGAACCTGCTGAACCTGCTTTTCGCGTTTCCCGCGCCGATTGTGCTGGCGTTGCTGCTCAATGAAATCGTCAGCAGCAGATACAAGCGCACCATTCAGACAATCACCTATCTGCCGCACTTCCTCTCTTCCGTGGTTGTCGTCGGCATGATCACCAGCTTTTTCAACTCAGGGGGCATCATCAACAAGCTCATTCAGGCGATCGGTCTGGGCGGCCCGTATGCGTTCCTCACGCAGCCGCAGTATTTCAGACCCATGTACATCCTCTCGGGCATCTGGCAGAACTGCGGCTGGGGATCGATCATCTTCCTTGCGGCGCTGGCGTCGCTGGATATGGAGCTGTACGAGGCAGCGCGCATCGACGGTGCGGGACGCTGGAAGCAGACGCTGCACATCACGCTGCCGGGCATTCTGCCCACCATCATCATCATGCTGATCCTGGAGATGGGCAAGATCATGAACGTCTCCTACCAGAAGATTTTGCTGATGATGAACGGAAGCAACCAGTCGGTTGCGGACGTTATTTCTACGTACGTGTACCGGCGCGGCATCGCGGAGGCCAGCTTCAGTTACGCTACTGGCGTAGGGCTGTTCCAGTCCATTGTGTCGCTGCTGTTTGTGATGGTGACCAACGCCGTTTCCCGCAAGTTCACGGAAACGTCATTGTGGTGAGGTAGGGATTTCTGGCGAAATCCCTATATGGCGCGATATCTTCGAATTCGCGCCGCAGGAGGAGGAGCAGGCATGATCAGAGATCGCAGCCTGGGCAGCCGGGTATTCAACGTGGCGAACTGCGTGGTGATGTTCATCATCATGCTGATCACGCTGTATCCGCTCTACTACATGACCATCATCTCCATCAGCCACGGGCTTGAGGTCATGAAGGGCAACGTGACCTGGCTTCCCAAGCACATCACGCTGGATACGTACCGCACAATCGTCAAGGGCGACCTGTTCATGTACATGAAAAACACCGTGGTGTACACGGTGGTCGGTACGGCGATCAACATCATCGTCTGCTGCCTGTGCGCGTATCCCCTGTCGCGGAGGACGTTCTCGGGCCGGAAGCCCTTCACCGCGATGATCGTCTTTACCATGTTCTTCTCCGGCGGCATGGTGCCGCTGTATCTGGTGGTCAGCGCGCTGAAGATGATGGACACGATCTGGGCGCTGGTGCTGCCGGTGGCGATCAACACCTACAACATGATCATCATCCGCACATCGTTCCAGGCGCTGCCCGATTCGCTGGTAGAGTCCGCACAGCTGGACGGCGCGAACGACTTCACGATCCTGTTTCGCATCTTCATCCCGCTGTCGAAGGCCGTGCTGGCGACGATGCTGCTGTTCTTCTCCGTCTCGCATTGGAACAGCTACTTCGACGCGATGCTCTACCTCAACAGCAAGAGCAAGTATCCGCTGCAGATCATGCTGCGCAACATGCTCATCTCCGGCCTGTTCACCGAGGAGTCGTCCGTCGCCGGAGGGCAGACCAGCTTCTCCGTCACCGACGCGACGCTGCGCGCAAGCGCCATCATGATCACCACGCTGCCCATCCTGCTGGTTTACCCGTTCGTGCAGCGCTATTTCGTCAAGGGCGTGATGATCGGCTCCCTCAAGGGGTGAGCGCCACGTTTTTCTTCATTTGCCCTAAGCGGCGGGCAGCCGTTTAGCATACATCTTTTGGTTAAGGAGGACCCGGTATGAAAGCGACCAAGGTCATAGCCCTTCTGATGGTGCTGCTGATGGGACTTGGCAGCGTATCGCTGGCGGAGGACAAGCCCGCCACCTGGCTCAGCGACGAGCTGGTCGAGATCCGCATCATGCGCGAGGAAAATGCCTCGCAGCCCATCAAGGCGGATAGCGTGAAGCTCAAGTACCTGGAAGAACTGCTCAACATCCGCCTGATCGTGGAGGCCGTTCCCGCGGCCAGCTACGCTGACAAAAAGCAGGTGCTTATCGCTACCGACAGCATGCCCGACATCATGAAGGTGCAGCGCGCCGATGTGAACACCTTCGCGCGCGACGACATGTTCGTCAACCTCAGCGAGCACAAGGATGAAATGCCCAACTTCTTCGCGATCTACGACAGCGATCCTTCCTACGCGATGCTCAATGTGGAAGGCGATTGCTTCGCCGTGCCGACCATCCGCCGCGCATCCGATAACGACAGCCGCTTCACCATCGGCGGGCAGCTGCCGGTCATCCGCGTGGACCTGCTGGAGAAGTACGGTCTGGCCACGCCCACGACGTTTGACGAGCTGTACGAAGTGCTCAAGGTCTTCAAGGAGAACGATCCCGACGCCGTGCCCATGACCAACCGCAAGGGTGGCTCGACGACCGCCACACGCAAGCTGCTGGATACGATGGCGTACCCCCTTGGCGCTGGCTCCGAAATGTATTATGATGAAGACCTGGGAGGCGAGTGGTTCTATGGCCCCGCCACCGAGAACTTCAAGGCCGTGCTGAGCTACCTGAACAAGCTGTATGCCGAAGGCCTGCTTGATCCCGACTACGCCACGATGACCGTGGACCTGTGGAAGGAAAAGATGAGCTCCGGCAAGGCGCTGATGTACTTTGACAACAATGGCTTTGCCAGCCAGTTCACCATCGCGCTGAAGACCATCGATCCCAGCTACAAGCTCGGCGTGATCCCCACGCTGGAGAACACCATTGGCCAGACCCGCAACTTCCTGTATTCCATGGACTGGGTCGATCAGGCGTGGGTCATCTCCGCTTCCAGCGACAAGATTGATGTTTGCCTCAAGTACCTGGATTGGTGCTTCTCCGACGAGGGCGCGGATGTGAACGGCTACGGCATCGAAGGCGAGACCTTTGAGTATGTCGATGGCGAGCCCCGCATCCTGGAATCTCTGCTGGCGAAGTATGCCGCCACCGGCTCCAGCACCGCGTATTACGACATCCAGTCCGATCTGGGCGTAGGCCTGCTGGATATCGCCCCTTATGTGGACATCGGCTGCCAGGTGCAGATGCAGAACTACCAGCTCACCGAGCAGGAACTGGCCGAGTACGAGCAGACCAAGATCATGTGTGATGCGGACGAAGGCCTGCGCTTCCCGCTGATCACCCCGCCGCTGAGCGAGGAGCAGACCGAGCGCTTTAACCAGCTGAAGGCCGCTGTGGAAAACCTTGTGTGGCAGGAGATTGACAAGTACATCATGGGCGTGGAGCCGATTGATAACTACGATAAGGTCATCGCCGCCGCCCGTGCCGCCGGAGCCACCGAAATGGAACAGATCTACAACGACGCGTGGAACGCGGCGCTGGGGAACTAACGGTTAAGGAACCCTTTGGGGGCTGTCGCGTAGGGACGTAGGAACGGGGGGGGGGGGGGGCGGGGGGCGGACCGCGCACCGCGGGCCCCCCGCCACGTCCCACAACGAAAGAAGCGGAGGACGAGG